>DAIOGP010000098.1:0-6149 GCA_036745135.1 Solirubrobacteraceae bacterium | reverse complement strand
ACGTCGAAATCGGCGATCACGCCGTCCTTGAGCGGCCGGATCGCCGAGATCGTGCCGGGCGTGCGGCCCAGCATGCGCTTGGCCTCGATGCCCACCGCGTGCACCTCCCCAGTGCGCGAGTCGATCGCGACCACCGAGGGCTCCGAGAGGACGATGCCGCGACCGCGCACGTAGACGAGCGTGTTCGCGGTTCCGAGGTCGACGGCCATGTCGCGGCCACCGAAGCCGGTGAGGTAGCTGAAGAAGCCCATGGATGGATCGAGGGATCGCGGCGAGGCCCTGAGCTGCGGTCGCCCGCAAGGCGGCCGCGGTGCCGCGTCCGGCGAGTGTAGCGGAGGGTTTGCGCCGGCAACCCGCGGGCAGCCACGAAAACGCTGGAAATCCCGGTTTCAAACGGCGCCGGTCAGCAGTTCGGGCGCCAGCTCGAGGAGCGCCGGCACCGGCAGGCCGACGACGTTCCAGAAGTCGCCCGCGACCGCCTCGACGAGCGCGGCCCCCCGGCCCTGGATGGCGTAGGCCCCGGCGCGGCCCGACCACTCGCCGCCCCTGATGTACCAATCGAGCACGCGGGCGTCCGGCGCGCGGAAGGTCACCGCCGTGCGGGCGACCGTCATCCGCCCCTCGCCGTCGCCGGCCGGCAGCAGCGCCAGCCCGGACCAGACCTCGTGCGTGCGCCCGGCCAACCGCTCGAGCATCGCGCGCGCATGCGCCGCGTCGGTCGGCTTGCCGTACAGCTCGCCGTCGAGCGCGACCACGGTGTCGGCCCCGAGCACCAGCGCCGGCGGCGCGAGCGCCGCGGCGACCGACGCGGCCTTGCGATGGGCGTTCTCCAGCGCGACCGGCGCGGGCTCCCCGGCGGCCAGCTCCTCGACGCCGGCGGGCTCGCGCACCTCGAACCGCAGCCCGAGCTGCGCGAGGATCGCGCGCCGCTGGGGCGAGCTCGAGGCGAGGATGAGCGGCGCGGGCGTCAGGACAGCTCGGGGAAGAACAGCCCGACCTCGCGTGCCGCGGAGGCGTCGCTGTCGGAGCCGTGGACCATGTTCTCGCCCGTCTCGACCGCGAAGTCGCCACGGATCGAGCCGGGAGCGGCCTCGAGCGGGTTCGTCGCGCCGATCAGCTGGCGGGCGGCAGCGACCGCGGCGCGCCCCTCGAGGACGAGCGCGACCAGCGGGCCCGAGGTGATGAAGTCGGCGAGCTCGCCGAAGAACGGCTTCTCGCGATGCTCGGCGTAGTGCTGCTCGGCGAGCTCGCGGCTCATCGTCATCTGCTTGAGCGCCACGATGCGCAGGCCCTTGCGCTCGAAGCGGGCGAGGATCTCGCCGGTCAGGTTGCGGGCGACCGCGTCCGGCTTCACCAGGATCAGGGTCCGGTCCATGTGCGCTCCTTGTCGAGGGGTTCGGGGCTCGGCGACGGCGCTGCTGCGCGGTCGTGCGCGCGGCATTGAATCACCGCGCTCGTGGTCAGGGCTCGCGTCGCGACGGGGTCACTACTGCGCGGGCGGTGGCACCTCGGCCATGGCCGGGTGCTCGGCGGTCGCGTCGCGCTCCCGCCGCCGCGCCGGGGCGCGCCTGGCGGCGGCCGAGCGCCCGCCGATCTCCGTCTCGCAGTAGGGACACACCGACCACGTCTGCTCGAGCGGGCGGGCGCAGGTCGGGCACGGGTCGCGGAGCTTGCGCATGCAGCTCGGGCAGCGCAGGAAGTCGCGCTCGACCGGGCTGTCGCAGTGCGGGCAGAGCCGGTAGTCGAGCTGGTGGATGCGCGCCTCGGCGGCGATCATCTCGAGCTCGCGCTCGCGCACGTCCTCGAGGTACTCGGGCGGGCGCACGATCGCGTAGACGATCGTGCCCACGAACGGGAACAGCGACGCGGCGACCGCGCAGCCGATCAGCATCGGGTCGGAGACCCGACGGCGAGCATCGGCGTAGGTCCAGTAGACCAACGCGAGCCAGACGACGACGAGGACCAGGAGCAGCAGGTTGACCGCGAGGCTGACGCTGCTGTTCGTGATCCCGAAGAGGGCCAGGGGCGGCACTGGAGGCGAGTGTACCGGCCGGTCGGCCGGAAAAAGTCACCACGGGTGCGCGCGGCGCGCGTGCGCCCGCTACAGGAACAGACGGCCGAAGCCGTAGCCCAGCGCGAAGAACACGAGGATCACCAGCGCGACGATGATCGCCACGATGGCGATCATCGGCAGGATGCTGGGCTGGTCGTCGTCGCTCATGACGGCAGCATTCTGCCTCACAGGGTCGACGCGCGCCGTTCGCCCGGGGCGCTGACGAGGTCGGCGACGAGGTAGATCGACCCGGTCGCGAGCACCGCGCCGTCGGCGCCCGCGAGCTCGCGCGCCCGGACGAGCGCGCGCCGCGCGTCGGGCTCGATCGTGCACGGCAGCTCGGGCGCCAGCCGGCCGGCGAGCGACGCGAGCGTCGCGGGCGCGAGCGCGCGCGGGTTCGAGCTCGCCGTGCACACGAGCGCCGCGGCGCCCCGCAGCAGCGTGCGCAGCATCGCGGTGGCGTCCTTGTCGTCGAGGATCGAGACCACGACGACGAGCGCGCGGCCGCCGACCACCGTCGGCAGCGACTCGGCGAGCGCCTCGACGCCCGCGGGGTTGTGCGCGCCGTCGAGCAGCGTCAGCGGCGCCTGCGCGACGGCCTCGAGGCGGCCGGGCACGCGGACGGCGGCGGCCGCCGCGGCCGCGGCGCGCTCGTCGAGCTCGCCGAGATAGGCGCGCGCCGCCGCGCGCGCGAGGCCGAAGTTGCGCCGCTGGAACGCGCCGAGCGCGGCGAGCTCGGCGGCGTCGCCGGCGGCGTCGGCGTGCACCAAGCGCGCACCGTGCCGGGCAGCCGCGGCACGGGCCTCGGCTTCGACCGCGGGCTCGAGCGCGCCGACGACGAGCGTGCAGCCGTCGCGCACCACCGCGAGCTTCTCGCGCGCGATGTCGACGACCGTGGGGCCGAGCCAGCGCGTGTGCTCGAGCCCCACGTTGGTCAGCACCTGGACGCGCGACGGAATCACGTTCGTCGCGTCGAAGCGCCCACCGAGGCCGGCCTCGATGACGGCGACCTCCACGCCGCGCGCAGCGAGCTCCGAGTACGCCGCGGCCGTGAGCAGCTCGAACTGCGTCACGCGGTCCTCCCCCTCGAGCGTGCGATCGACCTGCTCGGCGGCCAGCGCGGCGCGCTGGACCGCGGCTGCGAAGGCCGCGTCGTCGATGTCGCGCTCGCGTATCTGGATGCGCTCGCCGAAGCGCACGAGGTGCGGCGACAGGTAGGCGCCGGTGCGCCGACCGTGGCGCTCGAGGATCGCCGCGATCATGCGCACGGTCGAGGACTTGCCGTTCGTCCCGACGACGTGGATCGAGTCGAACGCGCGCTCGGGCGAGCCGAGCGCCGCGAGCAGGCCGCGCATCCGGTCGAGGCCAAAGCGCATGCCGAAGAGCTCGCGGGCGAGGAGCCGGTCCTCGGCCTCGGCCGCTGACCACGTCGCCGCGGCGACGGGCGCCGCGGCGCGACGGCCGCGCGGGCCCGAGCCTGCGCTCACAGGGAGCGGAGCTCGGCCTCGAACGCGGCGAGCTTCTCGCGCTCGGCGGCGACCACGGCCGGCGGCGCCTTCGTGACGAAGCCGGCGTTCGCGAGCTTGGCCCGCACGCGCTCGATCTCGTCCTCGAGCCCCGCGCGCCGCTGCGCCTGGCGGCGCTCGACCTCGGCCGGATCGAAGGCGGCCGACGGCAGCACGTGGACGACCCCGCCCGGGACGGCGACCGACCCCTGCGGCGCGGCGCCGTCGGTCACGAGCTCGACGCGCGCGAGCCGCGCGACGTGCCCGGCCGTGGCGCCGTAGCCGTCGGCGTCGAGCCGGACGGGCAGCACAGCCCCGGCCGGCACGCGCGCGCCGTCGCGCCAGCCGCGTAGCGCCTGGATGGCCTCGATCGCGGCGGCCAGCTCGGCCTCGGCCGCGGGATCGATCCGCTCGGGGTCGGCGGGGGCCAGCCGGGCCGCGGCGAGCAGCCCCTCCGCCCCCGGCACGAACGACCAGATCTCCTCGGTCGCGAACGGGATCATCGGGTGCGCGAGGGCGAGCGTCTCGGAGAGCACGTGCAGCAGCGTGGCCGACAGCGCCGTGCGGTCGGCGTCCTCGTCGTAGAGGCGCGGCTTGACGAGCTCGAGGTACCAGTCGCACAGCTCGCCGTAGACGAAGTCGTACAGCGCGAGCGCGGCGTGCGAGAAGTCGTAGGCCTGGATCCGCTCGCCGACCTCCGCCTTCGCGCGCTCGAGGCGCGACAGGATCCAGCGATCCTCGACCGTCATCGGCGCCGGCGCCGGCGCGACGTCGTCCTGCACGCGCAGCAGGATCAGCCGCGACGCGTTCCAGAGCTTGTTGGCGAGCGCCTGGCCCTGCTCGAGCTTCTCCTTCGCATAGCGCACGTCCTGCGAGGAGGACATCGCCAGCAGCCCGAAGCGCACCGCATCGGCGCCATGCGCGTCGATCTCGTCGAGGGGGTCGATCCCGGTGCCGAGCGACTTCGACATGCGGCGCCCGTCGGGCGCCTGGATCACCGAGTGGATGCAGACGTCGGTGAACGGGACCTCGCCGGTGAACTCGAGGCCCATCATGATCATGCGCGCGACCCACAGGAACAGGATGTCGCGCGCGGTCGAGAGCGCGTCGGTCGGGTAGAACGCGCGCAGCTCGGGCGTCTGCTCGGGCCAGCCGAGCGTCGCGAACGGCCACAGCGCCGACGAGAACCAGGTGTCGAGCACGTCCTCCTCGCGACGCAGCTCGCCGTCGCACGCGCCGCAGCGCCCGGGCGCCTCGAGCGCGACGTAGGTCTCCTCGCACGGGTCGCAGTACCAGACGGGCAGCCGGTGCCCCCACCACAGCTGGCGCGAGATGCACCAGGGCCGGATGTTCTCCATCCATTCGAGGTACACGCGCGACCAACGCTCCGGATGGATCCGCACGCGACCGCTCGTCACGGCCTCGATCGCCGGGCGCGCGAGCTCGTCCATGCGCATGAACCACTGCAGCGAGATCAACGGCTCGATCCGCTCGCCCGAGCGGTGGGAGAACGGGACGACGTGGGTGTAGGGCTCGGTGCGCGAGATGCGCCCCTCCGCCTCGAGCGCGGCGACGACCGCGGCCTGCGCCTCCGCGGCCGTCAGGCCCGCGAAGCGCTCGCCGGCGGCTGCGGTCATGCGCCCGTCCTCGCCGATCGCGGAGATCTCCTCGAGCCCGTGCCGGCGCCCGATCTCGAAGTCGTTGGGGTCGTGGCCCGGGGTGATCTTGAGCGCGCCGGTGCCGAACTCGGGCTTCACGTAGTCGTCGGCGATGACCGGCAGCCGCCGGCCGACGAGCGGCAGGATCACGGTCTGGCCAACGAGCGCGCGGTAGCGGTCGTCGTCGGGGTGCACGGCGACCGCCGTGTCGGCGAGCATCGTCTCGGGGCGCACGGTCGCGACCGTCACGACGCCGGCACCGGACTCGAGCGGATAGTCGATGTAGAACAGCGTGTCGGTGACCTCGCGGTCCTCGACCTCGAGGTCGGAGATCGCCGAGCCCGAGCCCGGGTCCCAGTTGACGAGGTAGTGGTCGCGGTAGATGTAGCCCTTGTCGTAGAGGTCGACGAAGACCTTCAGCACGGCGCGGACGTAGGCGTCGTCGAGCGTGAACCGCTCGTCCCCGTAGTCCGCGGAGGCGCCGAGCCGCTGGAACTGGGAGACGATCGTGCGGCCGTACCGCTCCCGCCACTCCCACACGCGCGCCTCGAACGCCTCGCGGCCGATCGCGTCGCGGCTGGTGCCCTCCTCGAGCAGCAGGCGCTCGACCTGGGTCTGCGTCGCGATGCCGGCGTGGTCGGTGCCGAAGATCCACTTCGTGCGCCGGCCGAGCATGCGGTGGTACCGGGCGAGCGTGTCCTGGATCGTCCCGTTGAGGGCGTGCCCCATGTGCAGGGCGCCGGTCACGTTCGGCGGCGGGATCGCGATCGAGTAGTTCTCCTCCGCGGTTCCGTCGGGCTCGGGGTGGAACAGCTCGGAGGCGAGCCAGCGCTCGAGGATCCGCGCCTCGACCTCGGCCGGCTCGTAGCGCGTGCGGGACTCGAGCGTGGCGCGCAGGTCGGGGCCGGGCATGGAGCGGGAAGTCTAGTTCGC
>DAIOGP010000097.1:0-6194 GCA_036745135.1 Solirubrobacteraceae bacterium | reverse complement strand
CGCACGCACTTCTGCGGCGCCTACTGGGGCTGGGGCTTCCACGAGGACGGCGTCGTGAGCGGCCTGCGGGTTGCGGCGCGCCTCGGCGCCGGGAGCCCCTGATGCGCAGCGCGATCTACGAGGGCACGATCCGCCACCGTCGCTTCGCCGTGCGCCCGCACGAGTTCCGCCACGGCGTCGCGATGGCCTACCTCGATCTCGACGAGCTGCCCACGGTGCTGGGCGGCAGGCTCGTGGCGCGCGGGCCGCGCCTCGTCCGCTTCCGCCGCAGCGACTACCTCGGCGATCCCGCCGTGCCGCTGGCCGAGGCGGTGCGCAGCGTCGTCGCCGAGCGGACCGGGGCGCCGGCGCCGGCCGGGCCGGTTCGCCTGCTCACGCACCTGCGCTCCTTCGGGCACTGCTTCAACCCCGTGAGCTTCTACTACTGCTTCGACGCCGACGAGCAGCTCGCCGCCGTGGTCGCCGAGGTGACGAGCACGCCGTGGGGCGAGCGCCACGCCTACGTGCTCGAGCGCAACGGCGACGGCGCGGTGCTGCACGGCCGGTCCGAGAAGCGGCTCCACGTCTCGCCGTTCATGGGCATGGAGCAGCGCTACGAGTTCCGCGCGCCCGCGCCCGCGGAGACGCTCTCCGTGCACATCGAGAGCCGCGAGGGCGCCGAGCGCGCGTTCGACGCGACCCTCGCGCTGCGGCGCCGAGCGCTGGACGGGCGCTCGCTCGCGCGCGTCACGGCGCGCTACCCGGCGGCCACGCTGCGCATGCTCGCGCTGATCTACGGCCACTCGCTGCGCCTGAAGCTGAAGGGCGTCCCGGTCCACCCCCACCCCGAGGCCGGTGCGCGATGACCGCACGCGCCGCACGCCGGATCGTGCTCGGGCTGCTCGCGCGCATGCGCTCGGGTCAGCTCGTGATCGTCGAGGACGGCGAGCGGCGCGCCTTCGGCTCGGGGTCGCCGAGCGCGACGGTCGTGGTGCGCTCGCCGCGCGCCTGGCCCGCGTTCCTGCGCGGCAGCCGCGGACTGGGCGAGGCCTACGCCGACGGGCTCTGGGACACGCCCGACCTGACCGCCGTGATCCGCGTGGGCGCGCGCAACGTCGAGGCGTTCGACGCGCTGCGCCGGCGCCTCGCGCCGGTGCGCGAGCCGCTCGTGCAGGTCCGCGGTTCGCTCGCGCGCAACACGCCGGCGCGCAGCCGCAAGGACATCGCCTCGCACTACGACCTCGGCAACGAGCTCTTCGAGCTGATGCTCGACCCGACGATGATGTACTCCTGCGCCGTCTTCGAGCGCCCGGGCATGACGCTCGAGGAGGCTTCGATCGCGAAGCTCGAGCGCGTCTGCGCGAAGCTCGAGCTCGGCGCGCAGGACCACGTGCTCGAGATCGGCACGGGCTGGGGCGGCTTCGCCGCGCACGCCGCCGCGCGCACCGGCTGCCGCGTGACGACGACGACGATCTCGCGCGAGCAGCACGACCACGCCGTCGCGCGCGTCCGCGCCGCGGGGCTCGAGGATCGCGTGACGGTCCTGCTCGAGGACTACCGCGACCTGCGCGGGACCTACGACAAGCTCGTCTCGATCGAGATGATCGAGGCGGTCGGCTGGCGGGACTTCGGCACGTTCTTCGGCCGCTGCTCGGAGCTGCTCGAGCCCGGCGGCGCGATGCTGCTGCAGGCGATCACGATCGACGACCGCGCCTACAGCGTCGAGAAGGCGTCCAAGAGCTTCATCCGCACGCACATCTTCCCCAACGGCTGCCTGCCGTCGCTCGAGGTGATCGCGCGCTGCGTCGCGCGGCGCACCGACATGCGCGCCGTGCACCTCGAGGACATCACGCCGCACTACGCCGAGACGCTGCGCCGCTGGCGCGCGAGCTTCGAGGGCGCGCGCGAGCGCCTCGAGCAGCTGGGCTACGACGAGCGCTTCCAGCGGCTGTGGCGGCTCTACCTCGCCTACTGCGAGGCGGGCTTCGCCGAGCGCCGCATCGGCGACGTGCAGCTCGTGCTGGCCAAGCCGCACTGGCGCGGCCGCGTCGACGTCCCCTCCGCCGCGACGCCCGAGCCGGTCTCGGCCGCCGTGGGCAGTTGAGCGGTCGCGCGTCGTGACGCTGAGCTTCGCGCGCCGCGGGGCGGGCCCCCCGCTCGTCCTGATCCACCCGCTCGGCGGCGACCGGCACGTCTGGGCGCCGGTGCTCGACGAGCTCGCCGCCCAGCGCGACGTGATCGCGCTCGACCTCCCGGGCTTCGGGGGCTCGCCGGAGCTCGACGGCGGGGCCGTGCCCACGCCGAGCGCGCTCGCGGGCACCGTCGCCGACTTCCTCGCGGGGCTCGGGGTGCAGCGGCCGCACGTCGCCGGCAACTCGCTCGGCGGCTGGGTGGCGCTCGAGCTCGCGCTCGCCGGCAACGCCCGCTCGGTCACGGCGATCGCGCCCGCGGGGCTGTGGTCGCGTCCGCTCGCGCCGCGGCGGTCGCTCGGCCGCCGGGTCGCCCGGGCGACGCTGCCGCTGGTCGCGGGGCTCGTGCGCAGCGGCGCCGGCCGGCGCCTCGCGCTCGCGGCGACGGTCGCGCACCCCGAGCGCGTGCCGCCGGCCGCGGCGCTCGGCCTGATCCGCGCCTACGCGACCGCGCCCGGCTTCGAGCCCGTCAACGACGCCATGCGCGCCGGTCGGTTCACGGGCCTCGACCGCGTCCGGGTGCCGACGACGCTCGCCTGGCCCGAGCACGACCGGGTGGTCGGGCGCCCGCGGCGTCTGCCGTCCACGGCGCGCAGCGTCGTGCTGCGCGGGTGCGGGCACATCCCGATGTGGGACGACCCGGGGCAGGTCGCCGGCGTGCTGCTCGAGGGCAGCGGCGGCTGATCAGCCCGACGTCGTCGCCGGAAGGGGCTCGCCCGGCACGGCCCCCGCCGTGGGGGGCCGCTCGAGCCGGCGCACGGCCGGCACGGCGAAGCACGCGAGCGACGCCGCGACGCCGATCGCGGTCATCCCCAGGAGCGTCGCGCGCAGTCCCACGGCGGCCGCGACGGGAGCGGCGAGCAGCACGCCGATCGGGCTCAGGCCGGTTGAGACGAAGAAGTCGTAGGAGCTCACGCGCGAGATCGCGTGCGGCGGGATCTGCTCCTGCAGCGTCGTCTCCCACAGCGTGAAGAAGAGCGACACGGCCACGCCGGTCACGCCCTCGAGCGCCGCGATCACGCCGACCGACGCGCCGCTCCCGATGATCGCCGCCTGGCACGACGCGACCACGAGCCCGAGCAGCGCGAGGCGCAGCGGGCGCCGCGGCCGGTGGCGCAGCACGAACACGTCGCCGGCGACCGAGCCCAGGCCAAAGGCGGCGACGACGATCGCCCACGCCGACGCGCCGCCGTAGCGGTCGTCGAACAGCACCGGGCCGAGCACGAACACCGACGGCAGCACGATCACGTGGTAGACGAGCATCGCCCCGAGCGCCGAGCTGACCCAGCTCCGCGAGCGCACCTCGTGCCACCCCCCGCGCAGCTCGCCGAGGAACCCGGCGCCGGCGCCGTCCGCGCGCGGCGCGATCGGCGCCGCGGCCGGTCGCGGTCGCAGCCGCGCGAGCGCGAGCGCGCTGAGCGCGAACGTGCCGGCGTCAAGCGCGATCGCCCCGCCCGGCCCGGCGAGCGCGACCAGCACGCCCGCGAGCGCGGGGCCGACCACGAGCCCGGTCGAGAGCACGAGGCCGCGCAGCGCGTTGGCCTCCTGCAGCCGCGCCGTGGACACGACCTGGGGCAGCAGGCCCGTCGCGGCCGGCGTGAAGAAGGCGTCGGCCGTCCCGTAGAGCGCGCCGAGGACCGTCAGCTGCCACACCTCGGCGCCGCCGCCGAGCAGTAGCACCGCGACGAGCGCCTGGACGGCCAGCCGCGCGAGGTCGGAGGCGAGCATCAGCCGCCGGCGGTCGACCCGGTCGCCGACGACGCCGGCGACGAGCGAGAGGAGCGCGAACGGCAGCGTCGTCGCGGCGACGACGAGCCCGACGTCGGCGGTCGACGCGCCGGCGATCGAGAGCACGGCGAACGGCAGCACGACGAACGTCACGCGGTCGCCGATCATCGAGGCCGCCTGGCCGGCGAACAGGAGCCGGAACTGCGGCTCCTCCCGGAGCACGGCGGGCAGACGCGGACGGGCGGCCATCCCGATGAGCGTGACACGGCGCCGCGACGGCGCGCCGCGCCGCCGGGCCGGGAGGCGCGCTCGCTACCGTAGGTCGCCGATGCAGCTCGCCGCCGACCGCCCGAACGTCGAGCTGCGCCGCGACGCCGACGGCAACCCGGTCGTCGTCCTCGCGTTCGCCTACGACGCCCACATCGTCGCCGTCGTGCGCGGCATCCCGGACCGGCGCTTCGACTGGGACAGCCGCGAGTGGTCGGCGCCCGCGAGCGACTGGGCCGGCGTCCACGTCGCCGAGGTGCTCGACCGCTTTCCGGAGCTGCGCGCGAGCGGCGAGGTCGATGCGTGGCTCGCCGGGATCGAGCGCCGCTGGGTCGGGTTCGTGCGCACGACCCGCCACGACGGGCGCGGCTGGTGGGTCCTGCAGACCCGGGCGGGCACGGTCCCGGCCGCGCTGCGCGACGGCGCGATCGAGCGCGACGAGCGGACGCTGCTCGCGCCGCTCACCCGCGCGGGAGCGCTCGAGCTGCGCGAGCAGCGCTCGGCGCGGCTCGACGCCGGCGCCGAGCGCTGCGTCTCCGCGCTCGAGCTCGGCGACGAGCCGCCGCCGGCGCGCCTCTCGCTGCAGCGCGGCGTCGACGGCGAGCGCCTGACGCTCGAGGTCCTGTGGGACCCGGACGTCGGCCTCGCCTTCGAGCGCCTCCCGGGGGCCGCGGGCTCGCGCGCCGTGCCGATCGACCCGTGGCTCGTCGAGCAGCTCGACGCGTTCATCGCGCTGCACGACGTCGACGTCCGCGGCCCGGCGGCCGACGCGCTTGCCGGCCTGCGCGCCGAGCAGGCGGAGGCGGCGACGGCGATCCGCCGCTCGCGCGCGACGAGCGCCGAGCCGATCGCCGCGGTGGCCGCCGTCCTCGGCGGCGAGCTCGAGCCGTTCCAGTGGGCCGGCGTGCGCTACGTGCTCGACGCCCGCCGCGCGTTCCTCGCCGACGAGCAGGGCCTCGGCAAGACGGTCGAGGCGCTCGCCGCGCTCGAGGCCGACGGCGCCTACCCGGCGATCGTCGTCTGCCCCGCGTCGCTGAAGCTCAACTGGCAGCGCGAGCTCGCGCGCTGGCTCCCGCACCGCGGCGTCGCGCTCGTCGAGGGCCGCGTCGCGGTCCCGCCGACGGCCGAGATCACGATCCTCAACTACGAGATCGTCGCCGCGCACCGCGAGGCGCTGGCTCGCCTGCGGCCGCGGGCGCTCGTGATCGACGAGTCCCACTACTGCAAGAACCCGCGGGCGAAGCGCACCCACGCCGTGCGCCGCCTCGCGCAGAGCGTGACGCCCGACGGCCTGCGCCTCGCGCTCACGGGCACACCGGTCCTCAACCACGCCGACGACCTCATCTCCCAGCTGCGCGTGATCGGCCGCCTCGAGGACTTCGGCTCGGGCGCCCGCTTCTCGCGCAATTTCCGCGGCGAGCAGAGCGAGGAGCGGCTCCACTGGCACCTGCGCCGGCGTTGCTTCGTGCGCCGCCTGAAGTCCGAGGTCCTCCCCCAGCTGCCCGCCAAGCGCCAGGTCGTGATCCCCGTCACGCTCGACAACACGGCCGAGTACCGCCTCGCGGAGGAGGACGTGATCGCGTGGCTGCGCGAGCAGCCGCTCGACCTCTCGGAGCTCAACGCGAAGATCGCAGCGACGCTGCGCGCGGAGCGCCTCGCCCAGCTCGGCACGCTGCAGCGCCTCGCGGCGCGCGGCAAGCTCCACGCCGCGCTCGCCTGGATCCACGACTTCCTCTCCTCGGGCGAGCCGCTGGTCGTGTTCGCGCGGCACGTCGAGGTGCAGGAGGCGGTTCTCGGGCGTTTCCCCAAGGCGCTGCACCTGCTCGGGCGCGACGCGGCCGAGCAGCGCGAGGCCGCCATCCACGCGTTCCAGGAGCCCGACGGCCCGCAGCTGATCGTCTGCGCGACGCGCGTCGCCGCGCAGGGGATCACGCTCACGCGCGCGTCGAACGTCGCCTTCCTCGAGCTCGAGTGGACGCCCGCGATGCACGACCAGGCGGAGGACCGCTGCCACCGGATCGGCCAGCGCGA
>DAIOGP010000096.1:0-6209 GCA_036745135.1 Solirubrobacteraceae bacterium | reverse complement strand
CGAGCCCCCGGGCGACGAGGTCCCAGTCGCCGCGGGCGAGGCCGAGCGTGAGCAGTGCCGCGTGCGCGGCCGTGAAGACGGCGTCGCCGATCGGCACCTCGGCCGGCAGCGCGGCGCGCGCGGCCGCGGTCCGCACCGGGTCGGGGGGGATGACGAGCAGCGCCTCGAGCCCCGGCGGCGGCTCGAAGCGCGTCGCGATGCCGTCGGCGCAGATCACGACGCCGCCGTGCAGCGCGGCGGCGACGTTGTCCGGATGGCCCTCGAGCTCGGTCGCGAGCGCGAGCAGGTCGTGGCCCGCGTCGCCGCTGAGCGCGTCGGCCGCCGCCAGTCCGGCGACGATCGCCGCGGCGCTCGAACCGAGGCCGCCGGTCAGCGGGATGCCCGACCGGATCCGGAACGTGACGTCGTCTGCCGGGCGCAGCCGCTCGAACGCCCGGACGCACAGGTTCTTCCGGCCGCGCGGCACCGGGAGGTCCGTCTCGACGGCGAAGCTGCCCGTCTCCTCCACCTCGACGTCCAGCCACAGCTCGAGCGCCGCCGCGAGCACGTCGAAGCCCGGCCCGAGGTTCGCCGAGGAGGCGGGGACGCGGACCTCGACCGCGCGGCTCACGCGCCCATGCCGCCGAGGACGGCGCGCTCGACCGCGGCGATCTCGGGCTCCGCGGGCACGACGGCGCCGGCCTGCGCGAGCGCCGTGTCGGGGTCCTTGAGGCCGTGGCCGGTGAGCACGCACACGACGCGCCGCGCGCCGTCGGCGCCGTACTTGAGCAGGCCGGCGACCGACGCCGCCGAGGACGGCTCGCAGAACACGCCCTCGGTCGCGGCGAGCAGCTTGTACGCATCGAGGATCTCCGCGTCGGACACCGCGCGGATCGCGCCGGCGGACGAGGTCATCGCCGCCATCGCCTCCTCCCAGCGCGCGGGGTTGCCGATCCGGATCGCGCTCGCGATCGTCTCGGGGTGCTCGACAGGCGCGCCGTGGACGAGCGGCGCCGCGCCCGCGGCCTGGAAGCCGAGCATCCGCGGCGCCGCGCCGAGCTCCTGGAACCCCTTCCAGTAGGCGCTGATGTTGCCGGCGTTGCCGACCGGGATGCAGAGCGCGTCGAGCTCCTCGAGCTCGTCGATCAGCTCGAACGCGGCGGTCTTCTGACCCTCGAGCCGGAACGGGTTGACGGAGTTGACGAGCGCGATCGGGTGCCGTTGCACGAGCTCGCGCACGAGCGTCAGCGCCTGGTCGAAGTTGCCGCGCAGCGCGATCACGCGGGCGCCGTGCATCAGCGCCTGCGCGAGCTTGCCGGTCGCGATCTTCCCCTCGGGCACGATCACGGCGCCCTGCAGCCCGGCGCGCGCCGCGTAGGCCGCCGCGCTCGCGGCGGTGTTCCCGGTCGACGCGCAGATCACGGCCTCGGCGCCCTCGCGCACGGCCGCGGAGACGGCGCACGTCATGCCGCGGTCCTTGAACGAGCCGGTCGGGTTGGCGCCCTCGATCTTGAGCCAGACCTCGGCGCCGACGCGCTCCGAGAGCCGCGGCGCGTGCACGAGCGGCGTCGAGCCCTCGCCGAGCGAGACGATCGGGTCCTCGCCGGCGAACGGGAGGCGGTCCCGGTAGCGCGCGATGACGCCGGTCCGCGTGCGGTCGAGCCCCCCCGCGGGCGTCGACGGCCCCACCTAGATGAACTCCTCGTCGAGCACGCGGATCGCGCGCGGGGCCGAGCGCAGGAAGTCGAGCCCGGCGATGCGCGCGCGGGCGGCCTCGAAGCGCGACTCGAGCACGGGGTGCACGACCATCACGAGCCGGGCGTTGTCCCCGAGCCCCTTCTGCACGACGGACTTGACGGAGATCTCGTGCTCGCCGAGCACCTGGGCGATCTGCGCCAGCACGCCGGGCCGGTCCGCCACCTCCATGTGCAGGTAGAAGGCGGAGCGCACGTCGCGCACGATCGTCATCGGCTGCGGCGGCGCCGGCGGCATCGGCGGCGGGATCATCGCCGAGATCACGTCGCCGAGCACGGCGCTCGCGGTCTGCGGTCCGCCGGCGCCGGGCCCGGACATGGTGATCTCGGTGATCGCGGCGGACTCGACCGTGACGGCGTTGAACGAGCCGCTGACCGACGCGAGCGGATGTCCGGCGTACAGGAACGCGGGGTGCACGCGGACCGAGAGCCCGCCGTCGATGCGCTCCGCCGTGCCGATCAGCTTCAGCCCGAGGCCGAGCTCGCGCGCGTACTCGAGGTCGTCGGCGGTGATGTGCTCGATGCCCTCGCACGGCACGTCGTCGAGGTGGACCGGGGCGTCGAACGCGAGCCGCGCGAGGATCGCCATCTTCGCCGCGGCGTCCTTGCCGCCCACGTCGTCGCTCGGGTCGGCCTCGGCGTAGCCGAGCGCCTGCGCCTGCGCGAGCGCGTCGGCATAGGTCGCGCCGGTGCGCGCCATCTCGCTGAGGATGAAGTTGGTCGTGCCGTTGACGATCCCGTGCACGCGGTCGACGTGCGCGGCGGCGAGCGACTCGCGCAGCACGCGGATCACGGGCACGACGCCCGCGACGGCGGCCTCGAAGGAGAGCTGCACGCCGTGCTCCGCGGCCGTCGTCCAGAGCTCCTCGCCGTGCTGGGAGAGCAGCTGCTTGTTGGCGGTGACGACGTGCCGGCCCGCGCGCAGCGCGCGCAGGACGTAGTCGCGCGCCGGGTCGATCCCGCCCATCAGCTCGCAGATCAGGTCGGAGCCGGCGAGCAGCTCGTCGAAATCCCCGCGCGAGCGGGTGAGGACGCCGCTCAGCACCGGTCGGCGCCCGACGCGGCGCTCGACGGCGTCGGCGCGCTCCGCGACGAGCTCGGCGAAGGCGGCCCCGACCGTGCCGTGGCCGAGCAGCCCGATCCTGAACGGCTCGCTCACGGGGCCGTCGGCTTCCCGGCGTCAGCCGACGTCACGCGCGACCAGGTCCTCGTAGGTCTCGCGGCGCACGACGACGCGCGCTCGGCCGCCGGCGCAGAAGACGACCGGCGGGCGCGGCACGCCGTTGTAGTTCGAGGCGAGCGCGTGGCCGTAGGCGCCGGTCGCCGGCGTGACCAGCACGTCGCCGACGCGCGGCTCGCGCAGGTCGGCGTCGCGCACGAGCACGTCGCCCGACTCGCAGTGCTTGCCGACGACGTTGCACAGCTCGCCGCCGCCGAACCGGTCGGCGACCTGGGCCTCGTAGCGCGCGCCGTAGAGGATCGGCCGCGGGTTGTCGGACATGCCGCCGTCGACGGCGACCCACGTCGACACGTTGCGCTTGACGGAGACGACCGAGTAGAGCGTCACCCCGGCGTTGGCGACGAGCGAGCGGCCGGGCTCGATCAGGATCCGCTTGCCGGGACCGAGCAGCTCGTGCACCGCGCGCACCTTCGCGTCGACGTAGTCCTCGATCGCGGGCGGCTCCTGGTCGCTCGTGTAGGCGACGGCGAGCCCCCCGCCGAGGTTGTACACCGGGAAGTCCCCGAGCGGCGCGATCGCCGCGATCGCCTGGCGGAAGATCTCGAGGTCGAAGAGCTGCGAGCCCAGGTGGAGGTGCAGACCCACGAGCTCGATCCCGGCGATCGACCGCAGCCGGTCGATCGCCAGTCGCGCGTCGTCGAGCCCGAGGCCGAACTTCGAGTCCGCCTGCCCCGTCGCGATGTGGGCGTGCGTGTCGGGCGCGACACCGGGCGTGACGCGGACGAGCACGCGCTGGGGCGTGGCGTCGGGGCGGGCGCTCGCGCGCTCGGCGAGCAGCCGCTCGAGCCGGTCGAGCTCGTCGAGCGAGTCGACCACGATCTGGCCGACGCCCGCGTCGAGCGCCTCGCGCAGCTCCTGGTCGGACTTCGCGTTGCCGTGGAGGTAGATGCGCGTGCGATCGAACCCGCCGCGCAGCGCCATGAACAGCTCGCCGCCCGAGGCCACGTCGCAGCCGAGGCCTTCCTGGGCGAGCAGCCGATAGACGGCCGTGCACGGGAAGGCCTTCGACGCGAACAGCACGTCGAAGTCGGCGTGGCGGGCGCGGAACGCCTCGAGGTACGCGCGGGCGCGAGCGCGGATGTCGTCCTCGGCGACGACGTAGGCCGGCGTGCCGAACTCGCGCGCGAGCTCGATCGCGTCGCAGCCGCCGATCACGAGCCGGCCGGCGTCGCCGATGCGGCTCCCGAGCGGGTAGACGTGCGAGAGCTGCTGCGTGGCGGCCATAATCGGCCAGGGATTATGCGCGATCGCACCCTCGAGCCCCCCGCCGCGATCGCGACCGTCGACGGGCTCGCCTATTCCCTCTGGCTGCCCGACGCGGAGCCGCGCGCCGGGATCGTGATCCTGCACGGGGCCGGGTCGTGCAAGGAGAGCCACCACGACTTCGCCCGCGCGTGTCGCGCCGCCGGCTTCGCCGCCGTCGCGTTCGACCAGCGCGGCCATGGCGCGAGCGCCGGGAAGCTCGACGGGCGCGCGCTCGAGGACGTCGCGACGGTGGCCGCGGTGCTGCCGCCCGGCGCTCGCGTCCTGCGCGGATCGAGCATGGGCGGCTACCTCGCGATCTGCGCTGCGCCGCTACTGGACGCGGCGGCCGTCGTCGCGATCTGCCCCGCGGGCGCGGAGCACCTGTTGCGCGCCCTGCGCGCCGGTCGCTTCGAGTTCCCGGCCGACCGCGCTGGGCTCGCCGCCCTGATCGAGTCGCTCGACCCGCTCGCGATCGTCCCGCGGCTCGGCGCCAGGCTGCTGCTGCTCCACGCGGCGGGCGACGAGCAGATCCCGGTGGAGCACTCGCGCGCGCTGCATGCCGCCGCGCCCGGCTCGCGGCTCATCGTGCCGCCGGGTGGTCACCACCGCTCGGTCCAGCACGACGCCGAGCTCCAGGGCGAGGCCCTGCGCTTCGTCGACCGCGCGCTCGCGCGACGGGCGGCCGGCTAGCCTGGCCCGGCCGCGGCGAGCCGAGCTCAGCCGCGACTCGCGCAGGTGGCGCACACGCCGGTCAGCTCGACCTGGTGTTCGACGCCGGTGAAGCCCTGATCGGCCGCGACCCGCGTCGCCCACTGCCCGAGTCCGCAGTCGCGGACCTCCTCGACGCGCCCGCAGACGCGACAGGTCAGGTGGTGGTGGTGACCGCCGCCGCAGACCCGGAAGGCGAGCTCGCCGCTCGGCCGCCGCAGGACGTCGGCCTCGCCCCCGTCGGCCAGCCGCTGGAGGTTGCGGTAGACGGTCGCGAGCCCGGCGCCCCCGCGCAGGCGCGCGTGCAGCTCCTGGGCCGAGACCGGCTGCTCGCAGGCGCGCAGCGCGGCCAGGATCGCCTCGCGCTGCGCGGTGCGGCGACCCGCGCCGGCGGCACGAGCTCGCACCGTGGGCGCGCGGGTCGGCGGGTGCTGAGCCATGATGCGAATGATAATCACATTCACTATGCTCGAGGGTCGTGGACGCCTTCACCGAGCCCTTCGCGTTCCCGTTCATGCAGCGCGCGCTCATCGAGATCGTCGCGCTGTCGATCGCGGGCGGGGTGCTCGGGTCGTGGATCGTGCTGCGGCGGCTCGCGTTCTTCACGCACGCCGTCGGGACCGCGACGTTCCCGGGGCTCGTGGTCGCCGCGGCCTGGGGCATCGCGCCGCCGCTCGCGGCGCTCGCCACGGCGCTCGCGTTCGCGGCGGCGCTCGAACGCGCCGCCCGCGGCCGGCGGATCGCCTACGACGCCGCGACGGGGCTCCTGCTCGTCGGCGCGCTGGCGGTCGGCGCGCTGCTGGCGAGCGACGTCTACCGGTCCGGCGCCGGCGTCGACACGCTCCTGTTCGGCTCGTTGCTCGGCCTGTCGGACGGCGACCTGTGGTTCGCCGGCGGCGTCGCGGTGCTCGCGCTGAGCGCCGGTGCGGCGCTGCATCGGGCCTGGCTCGCGAGCGGCTTCGACCCGCCCGCCGCGGCGACCCTCGGCGTGCCGGCGGTGCTCGCCGACCGGCTGCTGCTCGGGGCGATCGCGCTCGCGGTCGTGGCATCGCTCGCGGCCGTCGGCTCGCTGCTGGCCGCCGTGCTGTTCGTCGTCCCCGCGGCGACGGTGCGGCTGCTCGCTCCGAGCGTGCGCACGCTGGTGCTCGGCGCGATCGGCCTCGCGCTCGCCGAGGGCGTCGCCGGCCTGTGGCTCGCCTACGAGCTCGACGCGCCGCCGGGCGCGACGATCGCCCTCCTCGGCGGCGGCGCCTTCCTCCTGGTCTCGATCGCGCGCGCGATCA
>DAIOGP010000095.1:0-6249 GCA_036745135.1 Solirubrobacteraceae bacterium | reverse complement strand
GACGTGGAACGAGCGCTACGGGCAGCGGGCGTGGGTGCGCCAGCTCGAGGGCCCGATCGAGCGCGACCACGAGGACCGGCTGATGGAGGTGATCGAGCGCTTCGACGGCCAGCGGTTCCCGACGACGCCGGGCCTCGCGCGGCAGTGGCTCAACGGCCGGCTGCGGCGCCACTCGACGCTCGAGACGATCTACTGCGCCGAGCTCGTCGCGACGACCTACCAGCACATGGGCCTGCTGCCCAAGCGCCGACCGGCGAGCTGGTACGACCCGGGGCGCTTCTGGAGCGGCGACCGCATCGAGCTCGTCCCCCCGTTCGCGCTGGGGGTCGAGGTGGCGGTGACCTGAGGGCGGCCGGGCGCCCCGGGGCTGATGAAGCAGTGCTTCGACGAGCTCCGCGCCCGCGCGACGACTGCCCGGCGTCCGGCTAGCGCGTGATCCCCTGGCCGGCCGGGTCGAGCACGTACCACGCGGCGCCGAACTGCGTGAGGCCCTGGCCGTTCGTCTGTCCCGCGGCCGAGTCACCGGCGTAGAGGTAGAGCGGGTGGCCGGCGTAGTCGACCTCGGTGGTGCCGTCGGCGCGTTTCGTGGTCGAGAGGAGCGACGCGTTCACGCCGGCGCCGGCGCGCGGCGCGCCCGTGCTCGTCAGCGGCGGCCAGGCCTGCTCGCACGCGCCGCTGCACGTGCTCGCGGATCCCGTGTCGCGCTTGAAGAGGTAGAGCGTGCGACCGGTGCCGTCGACGAGGTAGGTGCCGAGCGCGCCCTTGCGGGTCGTGACCGCGGCGCGCGCGCCACCGCTGCTCTGGCTCGAGGCCGGCTGACCGGAGGACCCGTAGCGCGAGCCCGAGCCGGAACCGCCGGTCGAGGTGCTGCCGGTACTGCTGCTGCCCGAGCTGTACGAGCTCCCGCATCCTGCGACCGCGAGCCCGGCGACGACCAGGGCGACCGCTGCCGCGGCCAGGTGGGGCCTTCCGACGGCTTGCATCGCTGCGCTCCCTTCGATCCGCTTGTCCACGAGGACGTACGGAATCGGCGTGGGAACGGTTCGATGCGCCGAGACGCCGAGACCGGGCTGAGGCCGGGCGATCAGGCCGGCACGAGCCGGTCCGCCGTGTCGATCACGGTCGGCTCGAGCTCGGGCCAGGGGAACGATGCGCGGTTGCCGCGCAGCATCACCGTTCCGTGCAGCGCCGACCACAGCTCGACCGCGACGCGCCGCGGATCGGGCTCATCCGGTCGGCAGGCACGCACCAACTCGACGAGGTAGACGAACGCCTCGGTGGCGGCGGCGGCCGGCGGTCCCGGGGGGAGCTGCGCGGACGTCTCGAAGATGAGCAGGTAGTCGCCCCAGCGCTCGAGCCCGAAACGCACGTAGGCCAGGCAGCTGCTGTGCAGGCGGGCGCGAGGGTCGGAACCCGCGCGTTCGGCGTCCTCGCGGAGGGTCTCGAGGAACGTGGTGAAGCTGCGCTCCATGACCGCGCTGAGGAGCTGCTCCCGGTCCTCGAAGTGCAGGTAGAAGGCCATCGGGGAGACGCCGGCGCGCTTCGTGACCCCGCGGATCGTGAGCGCCGCCGTGTTGCGCGTCTCGCGCAGAACGCTGTCGGCAGCGGTCAGCAGTTGCTCGCGCGTGCGCTCGCCCTGCCCACGGGGCGTGCGCTTGCGGGGCTTCACGGCGGAGCGCGTCATGTGGCGAAGGTACCAAGCCGAGCGGCGACTTGACAACCGTATATGTACGCATGTATATCTACGGCCGTCTACTCACCCCGAACCCGTGGAGGCCGTCATGCTCGCTCGCTTCGCCGCCCTCGTCGCCCGTCAGCCCCGCCGCTCGCTCGTCGCGCTGCTCGTCGCCGTGCTCGTCGCCGGCGTGATCGGCGGCCCCGTCGCCGGCCAGCTCAGCGCGGGCGACGGCCCCGTCGTCGCAGGCTCGTCGAGTCAGCGCGCCGACGCGCTCGTCGAGGAGGCCACCGGCGCCGGCGCCTCACCCGGCGTCGTCGCGCTCGTCACCCCGTCCGGCGGCGTCGCCTCGAGCGCTGGCCGAGCCGCCGTCGCCGAGGTGCAGCGCACCCTGAAGGCCGACCCCGACCTGCGCGACGTGCGCGGCCCCACGGGCCCCGCCGACGACGCCTACACCGCCACCGACAGCTCGTCGGCGATCGTCATCGCGTCCGTGGACGCGAGCGCCGACGGCGACGTGGTCGCCAAGCGCCTCCTCGCCGCCTTCGACGGACGCGACGACGTCACGCTCGGCGGCGAGACGATCGCGGGCCGCCAGATCGGCGAGCAGGCCGGCGAGGACCTCTCGATGGCCGAGATGATGGCCCTGCCGGTCCTCGCGCTGCTCGCGTTCCTCCTCTTCGGCAGCGTCCGCTCCGCGCTGGTCCCGCTCGCGACAGCGCTCGCGACGGTCATGGGCGCGCTGCTCGCGCTGCGGCTCGTGAACGAGTTCTACGACGTCCAGGTCTACGCCCTGAACCTCATGTTCGGCCTCGGCCTCGGCCTCGCCGTCGACTACGCCCTGTTCCTCGTCGCCCGCTACCGCGAAGAGGTGGGGCGCGGGGAAACGGACGCCGCCGCGCTGCGGCGCACGCTCGCCGCCGCCGGCCGCACGGTGATCTTCAGCGCCGTCACCGTGGCCGTGTCGCTCGCCGCGCTGCTTGTGTTCAAGCTGCAGTTCGTCGTCTCGATGGGCATCGGCGGCGTGCTCGTCGCGCTCTCGGCCGCGCTCGCCGCCCTGACGGTCGTGCCGATCCTGCTCGCCCTCTGGGGCCCGAAGATCGTCGCGCGCCGTGCAGGCGCAACCGCCGCGGCGAGCGACACGGGCATGTGGTCGCGCGTGGCGCGCGGCGTCATGCGGCGTCCCGGTTTCGTCGCGGTGATGACGGCCGGTGCGCTCGTGCTCCTCGCCCTCCCCGCCTTGCGTGCGCAGTGGACCGGCGTGGACGCGAGCGTCCTGCCGACGAGCCAGAGCGCCCGCGTCGTCCACGACGCCCTCGAGCGCGACTACCCGGCCACCGACGGCTCGGGCATGTTCGTCGCGATCGAGGCGCCGAGCGACGCCGCGCCCGAGCTCGACCGCTACGCGGCGCGGCTCGCCGCCGTCACGGGCGTGCAGAACGTCGCCAAGCCGCGTCAGATCGGCGAGGGCGCCTGGCAGATCGACCTGTCCGCAGCCGGCCAGGCCGTCGAGCCGCCCGCGCAGCAGGTTCTGCGCGACGTGCGCGCCGTGCCCGCGCCGTTCACGGCGGACGTCGGCGGCGAGGCCGCCTCGTTCGCCGACCAGCAGACGAGCATCGGCGGCACCCTGCCGCTCGCGCTGCTGATCCTCGCCGGCGGCACGCTGATCGTGCTGTGGCTGATGACCGGCTCGGTCATCCTGCCGGCGAAGACGCTGCTCATGAACGTGCTGACCGCGGCGGCGACGACCGGCGTGCTCGTGCTCGTCTTCCAGGACGGGCGCTTCGAGGGACTGCTCGGGTTCACGAGCCAGGGCGGCATCGAGACGGGTGACTTCCTCGTGCTCATGGCGCTCGTGTTCGCGCTGACGACCGACTACGGCGTCCTGCTGCTTGCGCGGATCGTCGACGGGCATCGCCGTGGCCTCAGCGACCACGAGGCCGTGACCACGGGCCTGCAGCGCACCGGCCGGCTGCTGACGGCCGCCGCGCTGCTGCTCGCCGTCGCGATCGGCTCGTTCATGACGTCCGACCTGCAGTTCCTCAAGCAGATCGGGCTCGGGGCCGCGTTCGCCGTGCTCGTCGACGCGTTCGTCGTGCGCGGGCTGCTCGTGCCCTCGCTCATGGCGATGCTCGGCCGCTTCAACTGGTGGGCGCCGGCCAGGCTGCGGCGCCTGCACGACCGCATCGGGCTCCGCGAGGACCACGGCGACGCGCTGCCCGCCCCGGCGCAGGCCTGATCAAGCCCGGCCAGGCCCGCAGGCTCCGTGCGGCTCACGCGTCTCGTCGCGTGAGCCGCACGAGCCGTTCTCAGCCGCCCACGCTGCCCTCAGAGCTCGCCGGCGAGGCGCGCGACGAGCCAGACGAGCACGCCGGCGCCGAGGACGCGGCGGAACCAGTTGACCCCGTCCGTCGCCTCCTCCCACGCCCACACCGCCAGGCCGAGGGTGAAGATCGAGCGGCCGACGTCGTGGGCCTTGCCGTTCGCGACGGCGCCGAGCAACCAGCCAGCGAATGCGATCAGCAGCGGCGGGTTCGGGAACTGCGCGATGGGGAAGCTCCGTGGCCAGCCCGTTCGGCTGCGGCGCCAGAGCTGGGCGACGGTCACCGCAGGCATGCTCGCAGGTCGCGTAGCCCGCCCTTCATCGCCTCACTCGCCGGCAAGCCTCAGGCGCCGCTCGGCACGCGCTGCTCGCGCTCGGCGCGGCGCCCGCGCTCGCCCGCGGTCTCGGGCGCGACGCGCGGCAGCCACTCGAGCCAGCGCGGCAGGTACCAGTTCCAGTCGCCGAGCAGCTTCATCGCCGCGGGCAGCAGCACGGCGCGGACGATCGTCGCATCGAGCAGCACGGCGACCGCCAGGCCGACGCCCATCATCTTGAAGTCGATCATGCCCAGCGTGGCGAAGATCGCGAACACCGCGACCATCACGAACGCGGCGCTCGTCACGACGCTCGCGGTCGCCTTGATGCCCTGCGCCACGGCGTCCTCGGTGCTCATGCCGCCGTCGTACAGCTCGCGCATGCGGCTGAGGATCAGCACGTGGTAGTCCATCGAGAGGCCGAACAGGACGACGAACAGGAACAGCGGCAGCCAGGAGGTCACGCCGCCGATCGACGTGAACCCGAGCAGCGACTCGAGGTTCCCGTCTTGGAACACCAGCACCAGCACCCCGTAGGCGGCGGCGACCGAGAGCAAGTTCAGGACGATCGCCTTGAGCGGGATCACGATCGACCGGAACGTGACCAGCAGCAGCAGGAAGGCGAGCCCGAGCACGAACGCGAACACGATCGGGGCGTGGGACTTCATCGAGTCGTTGAAGTCGCGTGAGCCGGCCGTGAGGCCCGCGGTGCGCACCGTCACGTCGGAGACGGAGCCGATCGTCGACGGGATCACGTCGCGGCGCAGGGTGTCGAGCGCGCGGTTGGAGCGATCGTCCGTGCCCTCGCCGGCGAGCGGGATCTCAACGCGCGCGGCCTGCTTCGAGGCGCTCACATCGAAGCTGATCGGCTCCTGCATCTGGCCGGTGGCGAGCGCCGACTGGCGCAGGGCCGCGATCCCGGCGGCCACCTCGGGCGTGGTCACGTCGGGCGCGCTGACGACGACGACCGCCGGCAGCGGCCCGCCCGGGAAGGCCTTCTGGATGCGTTCGTACACCTTGATCACGGTGAGGTCGCGCGGGAGGCCCTGCACGCCGGAGTCGACCGTGTGCAGGCTGAACGCGGGGATCGCGAGCGCGACGAGCAGCGCCGCCGCCAGGCCGCCCCACAGGATGGGCCGCCGCAGCACGCCGCCGACGATCGTCCCCCAGAAGCGCGACTCGCCCTCAGCTGCGGGTGGGCGATGCAGGATCGGCACCTTGCCCTTCTCGATGCGGTCGCCGAGCTTCGAGAGCACGGCCGGCAGCACCGTGAGCGAGCCGACGACCGAGATCGCGACGACCAGCACCGTCCCGACGCCGAACGACGCGAACGTCCGCGAGCCCATCAGGAACATGCCGGCCATCGCCGTCATGACGGTGAGGCCGGAGACGAGCACCGCCCGGCCGGAGGTCGCGGCGGCCACGTGGAGCGCCTCGGCCGCGGTGCGCCCGCGCCCCCGCTCCTCGCGCTCGCGGCGCAGGTAGAAGAGCGAGTAGTCGACGCCGACGGCCAGGCCGATGAGCAGGATCACGGAGTTGATCGATTCGTCGACGCGCAGCAGATGGCTGAACAGCGCCGTCAGCCCGAGCGTCGCCGCGACCGCGGTGACGCCCAGCAGCAGCGGGACGCCCGCGGCCACGAGCGTGCCGAAGGCGAGGATCAGGATCACGAGCGTCACCGGCAGCGACGTGATCTCGGCTTTTTGGAAGTCGTCCCCGATGCGCTTGGAGATCGCCTTGTCGGCGCTGCCCTCGCCGAACTGCCCGATGAACAGTCCCGGGTGCTCGCGCTGCACCGCCGCCGTCGCGGCGAGCGCCGAACCGACGCGGTCCTTGGCCGTGTCCGGGTCGCCGCGGATCTGGAAGGTGACGAGCGCCGAGCGTCCGTCCGCGGACACCTGGCCCGAGTTCCGCGGGTCGAGCGGCGACTTGAGCGT
>DAIOGP010000094.1:0-6298 GCA_036745135.1 Solirubrobacteraceae bacterium | reverse complement strand
CGCTCGAGTTCGCGCTCAGCACGGACCGGCGCTACACCCTCACGGAGGTCGCGCGGGAGGCTCGCATCACGCCGCAGTACCTGCGCGCCGCGCTGCTCGCGCTCGGGCACCCCGCGCCGCGGCCGCGTGAGCGGATGTTCACCGCCGAGGACGTCGAGGTCGCGCACCTCCTGCGCCGCTTTCTCGACGTCGGGCTCCCGCGGGACGAGCTGCTCGACGTCATGCGCGTGCTCGGGCAGTCGATGGCGCGCGTCGCCGCGGTGATCCGCCTGATGGTCGCCCGCGCGCTGATCCGCCCAGGCGACACCGAGCACGACCTGGCGATGCGCTACGCCGCCGCGGCCACCGAGCTCGCGCCGCTCGTCGGCCCGATCCTCGAGCACCAGTGGCGGATGCACCTGCGCGAGCAGGCCACCCAGGACGTGATCACGAGCGCCGAGCGCGAAGCCGGCGTGCTCGCGCAGATGCGCGAGGTGGCCGTCTGCTTCACCGATCTGTCGGGCTTCACCCGCCTGGGCACGAAGCTGCCCGTCGACCGCGTCGGCGCGATCGGCAGCCGCATGGCGGCGCTCGCCAGCGAGGTCGCACGGCCGCCGGTCGAGCTCGTCAAGACGATCGGCGACGGCGCGATGCTCGTCTCCCCCGACGTCGACCTGCTGCTCGACGCGACCCTCGAGCTGAAGGCGCGCGTCGACGCCGAGGGCGCGGACTTCCCCTCGATCAGGGCCGGCGTCGCGTGGGGGCGCGCGATCAGCCGCGGCGGCGACTGGTTCGGCCCGGCGGTCAACCGCGCGAGCCGCATCGTCGACGTCGCCCGGCCCGGCACCGTCCTCGTCGACGACGAGGCGCGCGAGCACGCCGACGAGCGCTTCGCGTGGGCGGGACGCAAGCGCCGCAGCCTGCGCGGCATCGAGCGCCGCGTGCGCCTCCACGTGCTCGCGCCGCCCGCGCCCACGGCCGCGTGATGGACGACGACGCGCTGCCGGCCCGCCTGCGCGCCGCGGTTCGCGCGCTCAACGCGCTCGCGTACGACCGCGGCCCGCGCGTCGCGCGCCTCGAGCTCACGGACATCGAGGCGCTGGCGCGAACGCACGGGCTGTTCGCGTGGCCGCTGTCGGACGCGGTGCTGGATGCGCGTGACGGCGGCTACGTGCGCGTCCTGCGGCTCTCGCCGGTCGCGGCCGCGGAGGACGAGGGCCACGGCGCCGTCGTCGTCGAGATGGCCCTGCGACCGGGTCTGCTGCCGCTGTTCAACCTCTACCGGCACGACGACGAGGCGCAGCGCGAGGGGATCGCCGAGCTGCGCGCCCGCTTCCCCGGCAGCGCCTGAGCCCGGCAGCCGGCGCACGGACTTGATCCGGATCAGCGGCGGGACGTCCGAGCGCTGAGCGCGCGCATCTCTACGGCGTTCTACGGATGGCCGCACGGCCGTCGTTTCCTACGGTCGGCGCCATGGACGTCGACGTCACCACACGCGGGCCTGTATCGGACGAGGCCAAGCAGCTCGCGCGCGAGAAGGTCGGTGCGCTCGACGGCCGCGTCCGCGCGGCGCTGCTGCACGCTCGGGTGGTGCTCACGCAGGAGGAGAATCCGCGCCTCGAGCGCCCGGCGCGCGCCGAGGGCGAGCTCGACGTGGACGGCCGCATGGTCCGCGGCCGGGTCGCCGAGGCCACGATGCCGGTGGCGATCGACCAGCTCGCCGAGCACCTCGAGCGTCAGCTGCGACGCTCGATCGACCGGTTGATCACGCGCCGCCGCCAGCCGGCCGCGACCCCGCCCGGGGAATGGCGCCACGGCGCGTTCTCGCCCGAGCGACCGGCTCGCGTGCAGCGGCCGGCGGAGGAGCGCCAGCTCGTCCGGCGCAAGTCGTTCGCGTTCGGCCCGATCACAGCGGCCGAGGCCGCCGGCTGGCTCGAGGACCTCGACCACGACTTCTACCTGTTCCGCGACGCCGCGACGGGCTCCGACGCGGTGGTCTTCCGGCGCGACGACGGCGCGCTGGGGGCGATCGTGCCGGCCGGCACGCCACTTCCAGAGGCGGACGATGACGAGCTCGTCTGGGAGCAGAGCCGCAAGTCCGGCGTCACCCCGCTCGAGGCCGCCGTCGCCGAGATGAACGAGCTCGACCATCGCTTCCTGTTCTTCGTCGACGAGGCGAGCGGGCGCGGGAACGTGATCTACCTCCGCTACGACGGGCACTACGGACTGATCGAGCCGGCCGGGTAGCGCCGGCGCTACGCGTCGGGCGCCGGCACCTCGACGAAGTGGAGCCGGTAGCGGCCCACGATCAGCTCGTCCCCGTCGCCGAGCGAGCTCCACTCGATCCGGCTGCCGTTGACGAACACGCCGTTGAGGCTGCGATCGTCGAGCACGCGCACGCCGTCCGCCTGGCGGACGATCAGGGCGTGGCGGCGGGAGACGGTCGCGTCGTCGAGCCGCACGTCGGCGGCAAGGCTGCGGCCGATCCGGGTCCAGTGCCGCTCGAGCGGCACCGTCACGAGCTGATCGCCCTCCATGTAGGCGAGGTACTGGCCCGGCGCCGTGAGCGAGGCCTTTGCCGCGGCCAGCCAATGCTCGCGCTCGCTGGGCGGCTCGTGGGGCGCTGCCGCCGGCTGCTCGGCCGCGAACAGCGAGGTCCGCGTCAGATGGGCTGCGCCGCAGCGCGGGCAGACCGGGACCGCGTCGCCCGCCTGCAGGATCACGACCTCGTTGCACTCGGGACATTCGAACGAGCCCGTACCCGCAAGCGTACCCGTGACGACGAGCGGTTCCCGCGACGGATCCGAGCCCATCGCCGCTAGTACCGCAGCAGCGCGGCGAGGCCGCCGCGCGCCTCGAGGTCCTGCGCGCCGGCGGAGACGACGAGCACGTCCGCTCCCTGCGCGAGCGCCAGCTCGATGCCGTCCTCGATCACGTCCTCGCGCGGCTGCAGCGCGCTGCCGTCGGCCGGGCATGCCGCGCCGCCGAGCGCCAGCAGACCGCAGGCCGGGCAGGCGACGCCCGCACTGTGGACGTTCGGAAGCGTGAGCAGCTGCTCGACGCGGCGTTCCGTCAGCGCGGCGAGGACGTCGTCGACGCCCGCGGCGGCGCGCCCGCCGCGGCCGAGCTCCTGCGCGAGCCGGGCGAGCGCCTCGCCCTCGCGCCCGTGCGCCCATTCGTCCATGACGGCCAGCGAGGCCCGTGCGACGTCCTCGGTGGTCGCGTGGCCGACGTCGAGCTCGACGCGTCCGGCGATGCGCTCGCGCACGTCGGGGTGCAGCGCGTCCTCCAGCTCGCGCCACAGCTCCTGCGAGGCACCGACGACGAGGTGCTCGTAGGGCTCCTGACGCGCGAGCTCGAACAGCACCTGGGCCGTGTGCTTGAGGTGGTCGTGAACCTCTTTCTCGATGCCGCGCTGGAAGCGCTTCTGCGACCGGCCGCCGCGGGCGTGCCAGCGATGTACGTCGTCCTTGAGCTGCGCGATCTCGGACAACCCGTCGCGCGGGCCGACGAAGATCCGCGCGCTGCGCCGGTCGCTGAGGACGACGCACCAGACGTCGTGCGCGACGACCGCGAGCAGCGGCTCGATGAACGGCGAGTCGTCGACGACGACCGTCGCCTCGACGGGGCGCGGCAGCTTGACCACCTCGAGCAGGTCCGCCGCCTGCGAGCAGAAGACGGCGACGCCGCGCGCGGCCTTGGGCGTGAACTCGCCGTTGGCGAAGAACGCCCGCACCCGCTCGATGTCGGCGCGCAGCGCCATCTGGGCGTCGCGCGAGGCGCCCTGCGGATCGTCCGCGTAGCGGCGCTCGGCGTCGGCGAGCAGCGACTCGACGCGCGACCGGCGCGCCTCGGGCGTCTGGACCTCGGTCGGATCGAAGCTCACGTAGAGGCTGAGCACGCGCGCGCCCTCCGCGCGGAACTCGGCGAGGCGGGCGAGCGTCTGCTCGGTGGCGTCGTTCGCGAGCACGGCCCCACGACGCTACGCGGCGTCGGCCGAGCGGGCATCCGGGCCGGCCGCTGATCCGGTCCGGGCAAACTACGCGGTGCGCGCGGGGGTCATGCGGACGCCGCGCACCCCCGGACGCCCCTAGGCTCACCTCATGGCGGACCTCCGGCTCGATCCCGGCGCGCTGCGGCGTCGCTGCGACCCCGACGCGTTCTCGTTCGCGACGACGGCCGACGTCGCGCCGCTCGAGGGCACGATCGGCCAGGAGCGCGCGCTCGAGGCGCTCGCCTTCGGGCTCGAGATCCAGGACGGCGGCTACAACATCTTCGCCACCGGGCCGATCGGCACCGGCAAGCGCAGCACGGTCCAGGCGGAGCTCGAGCGCCACGCCGCCGCGCGCGCGGCCCCCAGCGACTGGGTCTACCTGTTCAACTTCGGCGACGACGAGCGGCCGCTCGCGGTCGCGCTGCCGACCGGGGAGGGACGCGGCCTCGCGAGCGAGATGTCGCGCTTCGTCCTCGAGGCCTGCCGCGAGATCCCGCGAGCCTTCGAGAGCGAGCGCTACCAGCAGCGCCGCCGCGAGGCCGGCGAGCAGCTCGAGGCTCGCCGCGACGAGGCGCTCGCGGAGCTGCGCGCGTTCGCGCTGCAGCGCGGACTCGCGCTGGAGCTGACGCCGGCCGGGCTCGTGACGATCCCGCTCATCGAGGGCAAGCCGGTGACGCCGCAGGCGTTCGGCAAGCTGCCTGCGGCCCAGCAGCAGCAGTTCCGCGACGCGGGCCACGAGGTCGAGAAGCGCACGACGTCCGTGATGACGCGCCTGCGCGAGATCGAGCGCGACGCCCAGGAGCGCCTGCGCAAGGTCGACCGCGAGGTCGCGCTGTTCGCCGTCGGGCACCTGGTCGACGACGTCAAGCTGCGCTACGGCGAGCACCGCGCGGTCGCGCGCTGGCTCGACCAGGTCCGCGAGGACGTGATCGAGAACCTGGAGCAGTTCCGCGAGCAGGCCGGCGACGGGCAGGCCCAGCTCCCCGCGCCGCTCCTGGCCAGCGTGCAGCGCGCCCGCGAGGAGTTCCTGGGGCGCTACGAGGTGAACGTGCTCGTCGCGCGCAGCGAGGCGGGCGCGCCGGTCGTCGTCGAGCAGAACCCGACCTATTACAACCTGTTCGGCCGCGTCGACTACCAGACCGTGCTCGGCGGCGCCGTCACGAGTCACCGCCTGATCCGCCCCGGCGCGGTGCACCGCGCCAACGGCGGCTACCTGCTGCTCGACGCGATCGCCGTGCTCTCGCGGCCGTTCGTCTGGGACAAGCTCAAGGAGGTGCTGCGCACGCGCCACATCCAGATCGAGAACATCGGCGAGCAGTACATGCTCTTCCCCACGACCACCCAGCGGCCGCAGCCGATCGAGCTCGACCTCAAGGTCGTCCTGGTCGGGCCGGCTGCCGTGCACCAGCTCGTCTACGCGCTCGACGAGGACGTGCGCAAGCTGTTCAAGGTCAAGGCGGACTTCGACGTGGAGATGCCCTGGAGCGACCCGGCGCCCCAGCGCTACGCCGAGTTCGTGAGCCGCATGGTGCGCGACCAGGGCCTGCGCCACTTCGATCGCGGCGCGATCGCGACGATCGTCGAGTGCGGCGCACGCGACGCCGCGCACCAGGGCAAGCTCACGACGCGCTTCAGCGACATCGCCGACATCGTCTCCGAGGCGAGCCACTGGGCGGGACAGGCGGGGCGCGAGATCGCGACCGCGGACGACGTCGAGCGCGCGATCGAGGCCAAGCGGCGGCGCTCGAACCGCGTCGAGGAGAAGGAGCGCGAGCTGATCGCCGAGGGGACGCTGCTCGTCGACATCGAGGGCGAGCGCGTCGGCCAGGTCAACGGCCTGTCGGTCGCGAGCCTCGGCGACTACGAGTTCGGCCAGCCGGCGCGCATCACCGCGTCCGTGTCGCTCGGCGAGGGGGAGGTGGTGTCGATCGACCGCGAGACGGAGCTCTCCGGCGCGATCCACGACAAGGGGTTCCTGATCCTGTCCGGCTTCCTGCGCGAGCGCTACGGCGGCACGCGGCCGCTGTCGCTGCAGGCGAGCCTCGTGTTCGAGCAGTCCTACGGCGGGATCGAAGGCGACTCGGCGTCGTGCGCCGAGCTCTACGCGCTGATGTCGAGCCTCGCCGACGTGCCGATTCGCCAGGGCGTCGCGGTCACCGGCTCGGTCGACCAGCACGGCGAGGTGCAGCCGATCGGCGGCGTGAACGAGAAGATCGAGGGCTTCTTCGCCGTCTGCTCGCAGCGCGGCCTGAACGGCCGCCAGGGCGTCGTGATCCCGGCGACCAACGTCCGCCACCTGATGCTCCGCGACGACGTCGTCGAGGC
>DAIOGP010000093.1:0-6313 GCA_036745135.1 Solirubrobacteraceae bacterium | reverse complement strand
CGTACTCCCTGTTCTCCATCACGACGATCACGACGTGCGAGGCGGCCGGCCGCGCGGCGACGTGCGACGCGGCTGGGCGCGCCGGCGTCGCGACGGTCGCGGGCGCCGCGTGCCCGTGGCTCCGCGCAGCGGCGCCGGCCGCGAGCAGGAGCACGGCCAGCCCGAGTACCGCGAGCCGCGGTCGGAGGAGGTTCGCGCGTCGCACGGCGGCGGACGCTAGCGCGGCCTCCGGCGCCTCGCGCCGCGTCACCCCGCCGCTCGCCGGTCGTCAGGCGGGCGCGATCTCGACCCGGTTGTCGTTGAACGTCGGCGCCGCGGCGAGCCTCGTCAAGCGCTGCGAGGTCGTCGCCTGGCCGGACAGGCCGGTGCGGTGGTCGGCCGCCCACCAACCCATCGGCGCCACGAGCACTCCGGGGCGCGTGTCGTCGGAGACCCGCACCACCGCCTCGAACGCGCCGCGGTCGTTGAACACGCGCGCCGCGGCGCCGTCAGCGATGCCGCGCCGCTGCGCGTCGTCGGGGTGCAGGACGACGAACGGCTCCGGCTGGGCGCGGTGCTGGCGCGCCTGGTTCGCGAAGGTCGAGTTGAGGAACAGGTGCGTCTTGGGCGTCACCATCGCGAGGCCGAAGCGTTGCGCGAGCTCGGGGTCGGCCGCCTCCGCGGGCGGGTCGTAGAACGGCAGCGCATCGACGCCCTGGGCGGCGAGCGGCTCGGCGCGCAGCTGCACCTTCCCGTCGGGGGTGCCGAAGCCGCCCTCGGCGTGCGGCGCCGCGCCCTGGCCGAGGTCGACCTTCGCCCAGCCGCGGCGGCGCAGCTCCGCGAGCGTGATCCCCGCGGGCGCGTCGGCGAACAGCGCTTCGAGCAGCTCGGCGTCCGTCTCGCGGAAGCACGGGTCGTCGAGGCCCATGCGCTCGGCGAGCAGGCGGAAGACCTCCGTGTTCGGCTTGGCCTCGCCGCACGGCGCGATCGCCGGCTCGTTGTGCGTGACGTAGTGGTGGCCCCAGGAGAAGAGCGCGTCGAGGTGCTCGAGCTGCGTCGTCGCCGGCAGCACGACGTCGGCGTGGCGGGCGGTGTCGGTCATGAACTGCTCGAGCACGACGAGGAACAGGTCCTCGCGCCGCAGGCCGGCGAGCACGCGCGTCTGGTCGGGCGCGATCGACGCCGGGTTCGAGTTCCAGCACACCATCGCGGCGACCGGCGGGTCGAGGTCCTCGCCCGCCAGCGCCATGCCGAGCTGCGACATGTTGACCCTGCGCACGGGCCCCGGGCGCAGGTCGGCGCGCGCGAGCTTCGAGGAGTCGATCGCGGCGGTCGTGGCGACCGGGATGTAGGAGCAGCCCCCGCCCTCGTGCCGCCAGGCGCCCACGAGCGCGGGGAGGCAGGCGATCGTCCGGTAGGCGATCGGCGCGCCGAGATGGCGCTGGGCGCCCACGCCGAGTCGCAGCAGGGCGGGCTGCGTGCGCGCGAAGTCGCAGCCGATGCGGACGATCGTCTCGGCCGGGACGTCGCAGATCGCGGCGCAGCGCTCGACCGGGTACTCCGCGAGGCGTCCGAGCAGCTCGTCGTAGCCCGTCGCGTGCGCGCGGCACCAGGCCTCGTCCTGCAGCTCGGCGTCGACGATCGCGCGCATCATGCCGAGCGCGAGCGCCGCGTCGGTCCCGGGAAGGGGGCGCACGTGCTCGTCGGCGACGCGCGCCGTGCGGCTGCGATACGGGTCGACGACGACGAGCCGCGCGCCGGCGGCGCGGGCGTCGAGCAGCTTGCGCCACAGGTGGGGCGCCGTCGACATCGGGTTCCAGCCCCAGCACAGGACGTATCGCGCCGCCGGCCAGCGCTCGGGGTCGACCTCGGGCGAGACGCCGTTCGTCGCCAGCATGCCGCCGATGCCCGCCGTCGCGCAGATCGTGCGCTCGAGCTCGGTCGCGCCGATCGCGTTCATGAAGCGGGCGCTCATCGAGTCGCTCTGGAGGAAGCCCATCGTCCCGAGGTAGCTGTAGGGCAGCACGCTCTCGCCGCCGTGGGCGTCGATCGCCGCGCGCAGCCCGTCCGCGATGCGGTCGAGCGCCTCGTCCCACGACGCGCGGCGGAAGTCGCCGGCGCCCTTCGCACCGGTCCGCACGAGCGGGTGCAGCAGGCGCTCGGGCGCGTACACGCGCTCGAGGTAGTTCGACACCTTGCCGCAGAGGAAGCCGGCGGTGATCGGGTGCTCCGGGTCGCCGCGCACGGCGCTCGCGCGGCCGTCGGGCGCGACGGTGACGAGCATCGCGCACGTGTCGGGGCAGTCGTGCGGGCACGCCGCGCGGACGATGCGCTCCCGCGGTGTCGCGGTCATCCGCTGAGCGTACGCGCGATCGCGGGCCCCGGCAACGGGCGCGCGCGGCGGCGGCCCGCGGTGCCGTGCGCGCCGACCCCGCGCGCTGACCACGCGCGCCGCACCGCGCCGTGAGCCTAAGCCGAGGGTAGGAGCGGTGCCGATCACGTCGCCGCGCGCGTCACAATGGCGCCATGCGAATCCTCGTCGTCGACGATGACCGCTCGCTGCGGGAGGCGCTGCGCCGCGCGTTGACGCTCGGCGGCTACGACGTACAGTCCGCGGAGGGCGGCCAGCACGGCCTCACGCAGGTCGCGGCGACCGCGCCCGACGCGGTCGTGCTGGACGTCGGCATGCCGGACATCGACGGCCTCGAGGTCTGCCGTCGTCTGCGCCAGGCGGGCAACCGCATCCCGATCCTGATGCTCACCGCCCGCGACACCGTCGAGGACCGCATCGACGGCCTCGACGCGGGCGCCGACGACTACCTCGTCAAGCCCTTCGATGTCGGCGAGCTGAAGGCGCGGCTGCGGGCGCTGCTGCGCCGGGCGGGCTCGGAGGGCGACCCCGACGCGATCGCGTTCGAGGAGCTGCACCTCGACACGGCGCGCCACGGCGTCACCGTCGGCGACACGTTCGTCGAGCTGACGCGCACCGAGTTCCAGCTGCTCGAGCTGATGATGCTCAACCCGCGGCGCGTGCTCCCGCACGGGACGATCTACGACCGCGTCTGGGGCTACGACTTCGGGCCCGAATCCAACGCGCTGCGCGTGTACATCGGGTACCTGCGGCGCAAGCTCGAGGAGGCGGGCGCGCGCCCGCTGATCCACACGGTGCGCGGCGTCGGCTACGTGCTGCGCGAGCCGTGAGCCTGCGCACGCGCATCGCGGCGGTGGCCGGGCTGGCGGTGGCCGTGACCGTCGTCGCCGCGGCCGTCGTCGTCTACGTCGCCGTCCGCTCGAACCTCCGCGGCGAGGTCGACCGGGCGCTGACCGCGCGGGCGCAGCCGTTCGTCGCGCGGGCCGGCCCGGATCACGACGGGGACCACAACCCGTTCCGCCCCGGCTTCGGCCCCGGCCCGCCGCCCGGCGCGGAGCGCTTCGGCGGCGCCGAGGGCTACGTCCAGCGGATCGCGCCCACCGGCACGCTGACCCGCGTGTCGGACCAGACGATCGCGCTCCCGGCGCGCCCGGCGGCCCTCGCGATCGCCGCCCGGGGCAGCGGGCGCGCGTTCACCGACGTCAACGTCAGTGGAGCCCACCTGCGCGTGCTCACCGTCGGCCTGGGCCCGAGCCTCGGCGCCGTCCAGATCGCGCGGCCGCTCAACGAGACGGACAACGTCCTCAGCCGCGTGCTGCTCGTGTTGGTCGTTGTCGGCGCGGTCGGCATCGCGCTCGCCGCGCTGCTCGGCGCCTTCGTGGCGCGCACGGCGCTCGGCCCGATCGCGCGCTTCACGCGGCGGACCGAGGCGCTGGCCGCCCGCCCCGACCTGTCCGAGCGGATGGAGGTGGCCGGCCGCGACGAGCTCGCGCGGCTCGCGTCGAGCTTCAACACGACGCTCGACGCGCTCGAGCGCGCCGTCGACTCCCAGCGCCAGCTGATCGCGGACGCCAGCCACGAGCTGCGCACGCCGATCTCCAGCCTGCGCGCCAACATCCAGACGCTCGAGGACGCCGAGCGCCTCCCGCGCGAGGACCTCGCCAACCTGCGGGCGGACATCATCGAGGAGCTCGACGAGCTGACCGGGCTCGTCGGCGACGTCGTCGAGCTCGCGCGCGGCGCGCGCCCGGACGACGACCTCGACGACGTCCGCCTCGACGAGCTCGTCACGACGATGGTCGCGCGCGCGCGTCGGCGCGGGGACGACAACCTCGGCTACGAGGTGCGCGTCGAGCCGACGCTGATCCGCGGCGAGTCCGACCGCATCGCGCGCGCGGTCACCAACCTGCTCGACAACGCCCGCCGCTGGAGTCCGCACGACGGCGTGATCGACGTCGAGCTCGCCGGCGGCACGCTCACGGTCCGCGACCACGGCCCGGGCTTCTCCGAGGAGGACCTGCCGCGTGTGTTCGAGCGCTTCTACCGCGCCAAGCAGGCCCGCGGCATGCCCGGCTCGGGGCTCGGGCTCGCGATCGTGCGCCAGGCGGCCGAGGCCCACGGCGGCGCCGTCGAGGCCTCGAACGCCCCTGACGGTGGGGCGATCCTGCGCGTGCGCTTCGGCGAGCCGCTCGCGATGGGCGACGCGAGCCCGGCGCTCAGCGAGGCGCATCCCTGAGCCGCCGGGGCGGACTCACACGTCCGTCTTAGCTTCGGCGGCGACCCTGTTCGTGGATCGGGCCGCGCCGCGGCGCTGTCCGGCCGGGAAACCGAACGTCAGGAGTACGCATGAGGCAGTTCCGCTTCACCAGAGCAGTGGCCGTCGCCGGCGTGTGCGCGGTCGTGGGCGCGGGAGCCGGCATCGCCGGCGTCGCCGCCGCCCCGTCGAAGAAGAGCTCGTCGGCGAAGCAGTCGGCGAAGGCGAAGGCCCGTGCGCTGCGCGCCAACGGCCTCCATGGCTTCGGCCACCGTGGTTTCGGCGGCCCGATGGGCGCCGGCGGCCCGCCGGTGCACTCCGAGGCGGTCGTGCCCAACGCGGCCGGCACCGGCTTCGACACGGTGACCACGGACGCGGGCGTCCTGCAGTCGGTCGACGGCAGCAAGCTGACGATCAAGGAAGGCACCGCCAAGGCGACCTACAAGACGATCACGCTCGACATCCCGTCGAACGCGACGATCGTCCGCAACCACGCCAAGGCGACGCTGTCCGACCTCAAGGCGGACGACGAGGTCCGGGTCGTCACCGGGCCGCAGGGCACGTTCGTGATGGCCGAGGACGCCGCCTTCCACAAGGCCGAGCAGGCGCAGCGGCAAAAGGGTGGCTGGGGCCACGGCCCCGACGGCGACGGGCCGCACATGCGGCCGGGCGCCTTCGGGCCGCCGCCGGCCGCCTGACCTCGCCGCCGGTCGGCTGACCGGCGCGGGACCGACGTCCTTTCGCCTCCGGTCGTGGCGCGCTCTGCGCCCCGGCCGGGGGCGAACGTCGTTGTCGGGCCGCGGCGCGCGATCGCGCCATCGCGGCGGAGCGCAGACCTGGCCGAAGCCGTGGCGCTCAGGCCGGCTTCGCGTAGCGCTCGTAGCGGAACTGCGCGCCGGCGTCGTGGAAGGTGCGCTCCAGGCTCGTGCGCTTGCGGAAGATGCGCTGCACGGCGTCGCCCGAGAGCAGGTGGGTCGGGTAGTTCGGGCGCCAGTGCGTCACCAGCACGACGCCGCCCGGAGCGAGCGCCGCCTCGATCGTCGCGACGGAGTCCGCGACTTGGCGGTGCGTCCAGTAGTACATGACGTCGGAGAAGACCATCAGGTCGAAGGGCCCCGCGGGCAGGTCGGCGGGCAGCTCGCCGCGCTCGAATCGGACGCCCGGCTCGTCCGCGAGCCGGGTCCGCGCGCGGTCGATCGCCACCTGCGAGATGTCGACGGCGAGCAGCTCGTCGCACAGCGGGGCGAGCAGCTGCGAGAGCGCTCCCTCGCCGCACCCGGCCTCGAAGGCGCGGCCGTACCGGCGGCCGGCGAGCGCCGCGACGATCCCCTCGTGGTGGACGTGCGCGCGGTCCGCGACCTCGTAGCCGAACGGGTCTGGCCCCTTGCCGTAGTTGCGCTCCCAGTGCCGCGCGCCGAGCGGCGTCCCGCGGCGCTGGCGCAGCACCAGCATCCAGGTGCGCGGATCGAGCCGGCGCAGCTCGACGCGGTGGTCGTAGGCCCAGCGGCGGAGCGGGTTCATCGGGCGACCTTCCAGGGCCCGACGGCGATTCCTCCCGGCGACGCGCGATCGCGGCGACCGGGTGCGGAGCCCGCGGCGGCGGGCGCCGCCCTAGGCGTCGGCCGCGCGCGTCAGGCCGATCGGGCAGCTGACGCCGGTGCCGCCGAGCCCGCAGTAGCCGTCCGGGTTCTTCGCCAGGTACTGCTGGT
>DAIOGP010000092.1:0-6319 GCA_036745135.1 Solirubrobacteraceae bacterium | reverse complement strand
CGGCCGCGCGCGCGGTCTGGTCCTCGTGCGCCGCGGCGAACCAGCCGCCCTCGTGCAGCGCCTCGGCCAGGATCCGCTGCAGCTGTGGCGCGATCCGGGCGACCCCGTCCTGCGCTCCCGCGAGCCGCTCGGGCGTCGAGATCGCCGCGACGGCCGCGTCGATCTCGGCGTCGCTGTAGGCCCGATCGAGCATCGCGCCATGATACGGCGGTGACCATCGCGCTCACCTCGCTCGCCCACGGCGCGGGCTGCGGCTGCAAGATCTCGGCGGCGGACCTGCGCCCGATCGTCGCGGGCCTGCCGCGAGCCACCGATCCGAACCTGCTCGTCGGAACCGAGACGGCCGACGACGCCGGCGTCTACCGGATCTCCGACGACCTGGCGCTCGTCCAGACGGTCGACTTCTTCACGCCGATCGTCGACGACCCCTACGACTTCGGGCGGATCGCGGCGACCAACGCGCTCTCGGACGTCTACGCGATGGGCGGGACGCCGCTCACGGCGCTCAACCTCGTCGCGTTCTCGCTCGAGCAGCTGGGCGGCGACGTCCTGCGCGAGATCCTGCGCGGCGGCGGCGACGTCGCCGCGGCCGCGGGCGTGGCGATCGTCGGCGGGCACTCGATCGACGACCGCGAGCCCAAGTACGGGCTCGCCGTGACAGGGACGGTCCACCCGGACGCGGTGCTGACGAACGCCGGCGGGCGCGCGGGCGACGCGCTCGTGCTGACGAAGCCGCTCGGCGCCGGCGCGATCACGACCGCGGCCAAGCGCGGCGCGGCGGTCGACGGAGCGCTGGCCGCCGCCACGGCGGTGATGTGCCGGCTCAACCGCGACGCATCGATCCGGGCGCGCGCGGCCGGGGCGCACGCGCTGACCGACGTCACGGGCTTCGGCCTGCTCGGCCATCTGCACGAGCTCGCGCTCGCCTCGGGCGTCGCGGCGGAGATCGACGCGCGCGCCGTGCCGGCGATCGACGGAGCGCTCGAGCTGCTCGCCGACGACGCGGCCGTGGCGGGCGGCAGCGCGCGCAACCGCGCCGACGCCGAGCGCTTCGCCTGGTTCGCGCCCGAGGTCGAGGAGGCGCGGCGTCGCCTCGTCTGCGACGCGATGACCTCGGGCGGGCTGCTTGCGGCGCTCGACCCCGGGCGCGCGCCTGAGCTCCCCGGCACGCTCGTCGGGCGCCTGGTCGCCGGCGAGCCAGGTCGAATCAGCGTGCGCGGCTGAAGCGGGCCAGCGGCAGCCCGAGCACGAGGCCGGCGATCGCTCCGCCGAGTCCCGCGATCGGGCTCGCCTCGTCGGTCGCCAGCGGCATCGCGAGCAGCACCCCGGCGATGACCGCGACGCCGAGCAGGTCGCCCTCGATCTCGTGACCGCGCTGACGGTCGATCAGGTCGGGGATCGCCCACGCGCAGAGCAGCGCCAGCGCCGCGCCGTTCGCCCCCTGCGCGATCCGGTCCGCCGCGATCGCAGAGGTCAATGCCATGCCGCCGGCGCCGCCGGCGAGGAACAGCAGCACCACCACGACGCCGCTGTGCCGCCGCTCGAGCAGCGTGCCGAAGAGCGCGACCGCGATCAACGCCGCGAACTGGTAGCCGCCGCCGGAGTGGGCGAAGGGCGCCGTCAGCACGTGCCACCAGTTGCTCGCGACGAGCGCGCCGGTGACGGCGAGATCGGATAGCTGGACGCCGCCGGCACGCCACACGAGCGTCACCGCGACGCTCGCGAGGACGAGCGCGATCGTGGCGTACGGGCGCGCGTCGACGCGGATGCCGGGGATCTCGCCGCGGCGCAGGCGCGGCAGCGAGGGCACCTGCGGACGGCGCGAGCGCTCGACCGGCGCGCCGAAGCGACGGTCGAGCTTCGGCGCGCGCTTGCGCAACCGAGCGCCGCAGTACGGGCACTCCGTGATGTACGGACTCACCTCGGAGCCGCAGGACTTGCAGATCACGAACAGATCGGGCCCGCCGGGCACGCGTTCGATTCTAGATCAGCACCGAAGCCGGCCCCACCAGCCCGCGGCGCAGGCCGGCCCCGCGGGCTCACGCCGCCGTCGCGGCGACGATCTCGGCCATCAGCTCGTGCAGGTCGCGGTTCGCCTCGTAGACGACGACCTGGCGCGTGGCCCCGTTGCCGCGGTCGAGCAGGTCCTGAACCCCCTCGAGCTCGGCGGCGGAGCCGAGCGTCTCGGCGCGCTCGCGCAGGCGCTCGAGCAGCCGGCCGGCCAGCACCTTCGTCATCACGCGGTCGCGCGAGGGGAGGTCGACGAGCTCGCCGTCGAGCCCGTGGCGGGCGGCCAGCCACTTGTTCTCGTCGAGCATCTCGTGCGGGCAGCGCGCCGGTGGGCGGCCGGCTTCGAAGTCCTCGGCCAGCTCGTGGACCATCGCCTGGACGAGCGCCGCCAACGCGAGCGTGTGGTCGACGCGCGTCTGGCCGTCCATCGCGCGGATCTCGATCGTCCCGAAGTTGGGGTGCGGGCGGACGTCGTACCACAGGTAGGTGTAGTCCTCGATGACGCGGCTCCCGGACATGAACTCGATCCGCTGCTCGTAGTCGTGCCAGTCCTCGTACTCGGGCGGGATGCCCACCCGCGGGAAGGCGCGGAAGATCGGCGTGCGGGTCGAGACGAGGCCGGTCTTGTCGCTGCGCCAGAACGGCGAGTTCGCCGACAGCGCCAGCAGCACGGGCACGTGCAGGCGCATGCCGTTGGCGCAGTAGATCGCCTTCTCGGGGTCGTCGATCCCCACGTGCACGTGCATGCCGAAGAGCAGCTCCTGGCGCGCGACGAAGCGCAGCGCGCTGATCAGGTCGCGGTAGCGGGGGCGCGCGACGATCCGCTGGTCCTCCCACATCGCGAAGGGATGCGTGCCGGCCGAGCCGATCGCGAGCCCCTGGGCCTCGGCCGCCGCGCGCACCTGCGCGCGCAGCGTGCGCAGCTGCCCGCCGGCCTCGGCGGTGTTGGCACACGGCTCGGTGGAGATCTCGAGCACCGACTCCATCAGCTCGGGCTTGATCTCCCCGACGGTCGCCGGCTGGAGCAGCGCCTCGATCTTGTTGGCGAGGTCGAGCGTCTCGGCGTCGAGGATCATCAGCTCCTCCTCGATGCCGATCGTGAAGCTCTGCCCGTTGAAGTGGTGCTCCATCGGCGGCAAGCCTACCCAGGCGGCGAGGCTAGACTCACACCCCGCAATGGTGCCGCCCGCCGCTTCGAGGCTCGCCGCACCCGGATCGACTCACAGGACGGTGACATGGACCTGGGCTACGACGGGAAGCTGTACATCCTCGCCTTCGACCACCGCGGCTCCTTCCAGAAGAAGATGTTCGGGATCGAAGGCGCTCCGACGGCCGAGCAGACGGCGACGATCGCGGACGCCAAGCACCTGATCTACGAGGGGCTCGCGGCCGCGCTCGGTCAGGGCGCCGACCCGTCCGTCACCGGCGCGCTCGTGGACGAGCAGTTCGGCGGCAGCGTCCCCGCGCAGGCGCGCGAGCGCGGCCTGAAGGTCGCGATGCCGGTCGAGAAGAGCGGCCAGGACACGTTCGACTTCGAGTACGGCGAGGACTTCGGCGCGCACATCGAGCGCTTCGACCCGGACTTCTCAAAGGTGCTCGTGCGCTACAACCCCGACGGCGACGCGCGCGAGAACGCCGCCCAGGCCGCGCGCCTCAAGCGCCTCTCCGACTGGCTGCACACCCACGACCGCAAGTTCCTCTTCGAGCTGCTCGTCCCGGCCGAGCCGGCCCAGCTCGAGGCCGTCGACGGCGACGCCGACCGCTACGACGCCGAGCTGCGGCCCGAGCTCATGTGCCGGGCCATCAACGAGCTGCAGGCGGCGGGCATCGAGGCCGACATCTGGAAGATCGAGGGTCTCGACCGTCGCGAGGACTGCGAGGCCGTGGTCGCGCAGACCCGGGCCGGCGGTCGCGAGGGCGTCGTCTGCGTGCTCCTCGGGCGCGGTGCCGACGATGCGAAGGTCGACCACTGGCTGCGCCAGGCGGCGCCCGTCGACGGGTTCGTCGGCTTCGCGATCGGTCGCTCGATCTGGTGGGACGCGCTCAAGGCGTTCCTCGCCGGCGAGCTGGACCGCGAGGCCGCCGGGGCGAGGATCGCGCAGAACTACCTACGGTTCGTCGAGGTCTACGAGGGCGCCGAGGCGCCCGTCTGAATCCGCACGACGAGCGCCCGCGATCGAGGAGGCGTCGCTTGACCTGGCGTCGCGCCGCACCATGGATCGCGCTGTTCGCGGCGCTCGGCGCCCTCGGCGGCGGGCCCCGGCTCCCGTTCGCCCCGGCGGCGCCGACCGCCGGCGGCGGGCGAACCGGCGCGGCGCTCGGGCGCGTCACGCACGTGGTCGACGGCGACACGATCGACGTGCGCCTGGACCGTGGCGGCGCCGTCGAGCGCGTGCGCTACATCGGGATCGACACGCCCGAGTCGGTCAAGCCCAACACGCCCGTGCAGTGCTACGCGCGCGCGGCCAGCCACCGCAACGCGCGCCTCGTCGGCGACCAGCGGGTACGGCTCGCCGCCGACGTCGAGCCGCGCGACCGCTACGGGCGGCTGCTCGCGTACGTGTACCGCGTGCGCGACGGCCTGTTCGTCAACGCCGCGCTCGTGCGCGACGGCTACGCGCTGACGCTCACGATCCCGCCGAACGTGGCTCACGCGGCGCTGTTCCGGCGCCTGCAGCGCTCGGCGCGCGCGCACCGGCGAGGCCTGTGGGGTCGCTGCCGGGGCTGATCTGCCGCGGTCGCCGCTGGTAGTGTTGCCCGTCATGCGAATGCGGCAAAGCCTCGCGGATCTCGAGCACGCGTTCGTCGAGGAGATCCAAGCTGATCGCTCGCGGCGCGAGGACCTGCGTCGCAGCGCGGCGCAGCGCTCGCGTCAGCGTCGGATCGAGAAGGTCCACCGCCGCGGCTCGATGCGCTTCGCGCTGCTCGTGCTGGCGCTGCTCGCCACCGCCGTCGTCGTCACGGTGGCGATGTTCGAGACGCTCTACATCGTCATGGGGTAACGACCCGGCGCGGTTGCTCGCGCACCTGCTGACCTGGGTCGGAGGGACCGCCTGAGCGGCCGCGCGCCCCTGCGCGCGTGCCGCACAGCCCGGTCGGCGAGTTAGCTGCCCTCGCCGAGTTGCTTCAGCGCTTCGTCCACCTCGGCCCGCGCGTCCTTGCCCTCGGCTTGAATCTCGAGGTACACCTCTTTGCGGAAGACCGGAATTGTGCGTGGTGCCTGAATGCCAATCCGGACCTTCTCGCCCATGATCGAAAGCACCGACACCTCGATGTCGTCTCCGATCATGATGCTCTGGTTTGCCTTCCTCGTTAGCACCAACATGGGCTTCAGCCTCCGTGCCCGGATCGGACGATCTCGGTGACGGCCAATCAAATCAGCCCGGGCAATGGCGCGCAACTATAGGAACGGCCTCGGACACCTCGGACGTGATCGCCGTCACGCGACGGGCACGCGGCCTGCCGCACGGGTGTTTCGGGCGATGCGCTAGTCTCCGCGCCGCCATGGCTCGACGCTCGCTGCGCCCAAGTCTCAACCAGATCCGCGGCTGGGTCCGCCAGGGTCGGACCGACGCGTGGATCGCGCACCAGCTCGAGGCGACCGTCCAGCAGATCCAGGCGTTCAAGCGCGAGCACGATCTCGTCGCGGGCGAGGACGGCGAGGCCGAGCTCCCCGCGGGCGCCGATTTCGGCGACGAGATCGACCTGCGCGCAGAGGACGACGCGCTGATCGCCGCCGAGCTCGAGGCCGCTCAAGCGCGCGCGCTCGAGGAGGAGACCAAGGCTGCGGCCGAGGCGGAAGCCGCGGCGGCGGCGGAAGCGGCGGCTCCCCCGGCCCGGCGGCGTACCCGTCGCAGCCCACGCGCCAAGCGCAAGGGCGTCGTCACGCTCGAGGGCACGTTCGATCACGGCGAGGAGGGCTACGGGCTGTGGCTCGACCCCGAGATCGAGGACAGCGCCATCTACGCCGAGCACTGGGCAGGGCACCGGCCGGTCGAGGTCACGGTCGAGGAGGACCGCATCGTGATCCGCCGGGCAGGCGAAGACGACGAGGACGAGGACGACGAGTAGCCCGGATGCGCTCGGGCTCGAGCGCGCGCAGCACTTCCTGCGTACGTTCCTCGAGCGCGCATCCGACCACGTCGAGCGGCTGCCGTTCGGAACCGCGTCGATCACCGCGTCGCTGCCGCGGGTGTGGGATCTCAACACCGTGCACGTCCATCGCGGCGCCGGCGAGCGCCTCGCCGCCGCCGCCCTCGCGCGCGAGGTCGAGCGCGCCCTGGCACCGGCCGGCGTCGACCATCTGCAG
>DAIOGP010000091.1:0-6479 GCA_036745135.1 Solirubrobacteraceae bacterium | reverse complement strand
TCTCCCACTTGCCGTCGTCGCCCTTCTTGGCGTTCGTCTTGATCGCCTGGACGTCGGACCCGAGCTCCGGCTCGGAGAGCGAGAACGCGGCGCGGATCTCGCCGGTCGCCATGCGCGGCAGGAAGCGCTCCTTCTGCTCGTCGGTGCCGAACTTCATCAGCAGGTACGAGCCGATGAAGTGGGTGTTGACGACACCCGAGATCGAGATCCAGCCGCGCGAGAGCTCCTCGACGATCATCGTGTAGGTCGTCAGGTCGAGCCCCATCCCGCCGTACTCCTCGGGGATCGTGACCCCGAACAGGCCGAGCTCCTTCATCTGGTCGACGATCGGGCCCGGGAACTCGTCCTCGTGGTCGTAGTGCTCGGCGTTGGGGAGGATCTGCTCGTCGACGAACTGGCGGACCATCTCGGTGATGGCCTTCTGCTCGTCGGTCTTCTCCGTGAGGGGCGTGGCGACGGCCATGGGTCTCGGGCGCTCCAGTGTCGGGGGCGGGTCGGGGTCTACGAGGAGTACGGAGGATACCGTCGCCCGGCGCTCCGACGCGGGCGCGGGTTCCGTAGAAGTCACGGACCGGCGACCGTCGCCACCACCGATTGATCCCGGCCCCCACGGGCGTAGCGTGCTCCTGGCATGACCGAGGGGAACGAACCGGCGGACGGCCGCGCTGGGGCGGCGGGTGACGGCGACGCACCGCTGGTGCTGATCGCTGGGGCCGGCATCGCGGGGCTCGAGGCGCTGCTCGCGCTGCATGCGCTCGCCGGCGACCGCGTCCGTATCGCGCTGCTCGCGCCCGAGTCGGCGTTCGTGTACCGGCCGCTGTCGGTCGGCGAGCCGTTCGACCTCGAGCACGCGGTGAAGCTCGAGCTGTGGAAGATCGCCGAGGCGCACGGCGCGCGGCACGTGGCCGACGCGCTCGTGTCCGTCGATCCCGAGCGCCGCGTGGTGCATACGCGCGCGGGTGCCGAGCTCGGCTACGACGCGCTGCTCGTCGCCGTCGGCGCCGTCCCGCACGAGGCCGTCCCGGGCGCGCTCACGTTCCGCGGCCCGCGCGACGTGCTCGCCTTCCGCTTCCTGCTCGACGATCTCAAGCGCGGCGTGGTGCGGCGGCTGGCGTTCGCGGCGCCCACTGGCGCGACGTGGCCGCTCCCGCTCTACGAGCTCGCGCTGATGACGGCCGCGCACCTCGAGGAGGAGCACGTGCACGGCGTGGAGCTCTCGCTCGTCACGCCCGAGCAGGCGCCGCTCGAGCTGTTCGGGCGTCGCGCCAGCGATGCGGTGCGGCGCCTGCTCGAGCTGCGCGGCATCGCCCTGCACCTCGGCAGCAGCCCGCTCGCGCTGGCCGGGGATCAGCTCGCGCTCGAGCCGCAAGCGACGCTCGAGGTCGATCGCGTGATCGCGCTGCCGCGCCTCGAGGGCGCGCGCATCGCCGGGCTCCCGCATGACGGCGACGGCTTCATCCCCACCGACGACTACGGCGCCGTGGCGGGGCTCGAGCGCGTCTACGCCGCGGGCGACGGGATCGCCTTCCCCGTCAAGCAGGGCGGCCTCGCGACCCAGCAGGCCGACGCCGCCGTGAGCGCGATCGCCGCCTGGGCGGGAGCGCCCGTCGAGCCGACGCCGTTCAGCACCGAGCTGCGCGGGCTGCTCCTCACCGGCGTGTCGCCGCTGCACATGGAGGGCCGGCTCGTCAACGGGCGCACGCGCCGCTCGACGGCCGCCACGCACGCGCTGTGGTGGCCGCCGACGAAGGTCGCCGGGCGCTACCTCGGTCCCTATCTGCGCGACGAGCTCGGGGTCGGCGTCCCGGACGAGGTCGAGCCGGAGCCGGCCGGGGGCGGCGAGACCGACGTCGAAGAGGGCGCGGTGCTGGGGCTCGCGCTCGAGCTCGCCGATGCCGACGCCCAGGACGGCGCCTACTCCGAGGCGCTCGCCTGGCTCGATGCCGCCGAGCGCCTCGGGCACGGGTTGCCGCCGGAGTGGCTGGCCAAGCGCGAGCGCTGGGCCCAGTCGAAGAACGGCGGCCCGCGTATCGAGCCGTCACACGCGCCCGTCCTGCCGCCGCGCAACTGACGCCCGCTCAGCGGGCCCGAGCGCACCAACCAACCGAGGCCGCTCGAGCCCGCCGGAACCAGACCTACCGCGCGAGCAGCTCCCGCTCGGGCGCCTGCGCGACCGTCGCCGTGGGCTCGTCGGACCTGCCCACCGAGAGCAGGACGAGGAGCGAGATCCCCGCGACCACGGCCATCAGGACGAAGCCCAGCGCGTAGCTCCCGGTCTGGCCCTTGACGGTCGCCATCACGAGCGGCGGGAAGAACCCGCCGAGTCCGCCGGCGGCCCCGACGACGCCGGTCACCGCGCCGACCCTGTCCGGGAACCACTGCGGCACGAGCTTGAACACGGCGCCCGTCCCGAGGCCCAGGCAGACGGCCATCGTGAGGCAGGCGATCGTCAGCGGGACCATGTCCTTGTAGGTCCCGGCCAGCACGAGCGCGAGCACCCCCGTCCCGACGAACGAGACGACGAGCACGTTCTTGGCGCCGACGCGGTCGGACAGCCAGCCGCCGATCGGCCGGGCCAGCACCGCCAGCAGCGCGAAGCCGGCGGCGCGCGAGCCGGCGTCGGTCTTCGAGAGGTCGTGCACGCCGTGGAGCAGCTTCGGCAGATAGAGGAACATCGCGACGAAGCCGCCGAACGCCATGAAGTAGAACAGCGTGAGCGCCCAGGCGCGGCCGCTGCCCTTGCCCTTGAACGCCGACAGCGCGGCGAACATCGAGCCGCCGACCGTCCGCTCCGGCGCCGGGGCGTCACGCGCGAGCGTCCAGAACACCACCGCCATCACCGCGAGCGCGGCGGCGGCGATCCAGAACGGCACGTCGAGGCTCGTGGCCTTGGCGATCCGCGGCGCCGTGAGCGCCCCGATCACCGTGCCGCCCATGCCCATCCCGTATATCCCCAGCGCGAAGCCCTGGCGGCCGGGCGGGAACCACCTGTTGACGAACGGCACGCCGACCGCGAACGAGGCACCCGTGAAGCCGAGCAGGAAGCCGCACGCGAGGACCGCGGGCCAGGAGTCGTTGAACAGCGCGAGCCCGATCAGCGGCAGCGGCGTGAACGCCATCAGCACGGTGAAGACGCGCCGCCCGCCGAAGCGATCGGTGAGCACGCCGAGCGGGATGCGCATGAGCGAGCCGAGGAGCACGGGGATCGCCACGGTGATCGCGAGCTCGGTGTCGGAGAGGTCGAGCTGGTCCTGGAGGTCGGGGCCGAGCGGACCGAGCAGCGCCCACCCGTAGAAGCAGGTGGCGAACGAGAGCGTCGCGAGCACGAGCGCCCGCGTGTTGCCCTGGTCGGGCGCGCCGGGGGTGTCACTGGACATGGACCTGTCCTTCCGTCGGGGTCAGGGAGGGGCTCTGCGGATGCATGCTCCCGAGCCCGCCGGCGCCCACGCGCGCCGGCAGCGACGCGCCCGACCGGTACACGATCGGCCGGCGCATGAGGTACGTCACGGGCACGCTCCAGGCGTGCACGAGCCGCGTGAACGGCCAGATCAGGATCAGGAGCCAGCCGCCGATCGCGTGGAGCTGGTAGCTCAGCGGGATCCCCGGCGCCGTCATCGGCGACGGGTCCGGAGCCAGCAGGAAGAGGTCGCGGAACCACGGCGAGACGGTCTCGCGGTAGTCGTAGCCGCCCCCGATCAGGTTGTGGATCGACGTGTTCCACATCCCCGTGGCGACCATGAACGCGAGCAGCGCGAGGACCCCGACGTCCATCGTCGCGGTCGTCACGCGCACGCGCCGGTCGGTCGCGCGGCGGACGATCAGCAGCGCGAGCCCGAGCAGCATCGTGATGCCGGCCAGCGTGCCCGCGACGGCCGAGAAGATGCGGTACGTGTCTTCGCTGATGCCGAGCGCGTCGGTCCATGACTTCGGGACGAGGATCCCGATTACGTGGCCGCCGATCACGGCCAGCAAGCCGAAGTGGAACAGCGGGCTGCCGAGCTTCAGCCAGCGGGACTCGAGCAGCTGCGTCGAGCGCGTCGTCCAGCGCAGCTGGTCGGCGCGGTAGCGCCACACGGTGCCGACGACGAAGGTCGCGATCGCGAGGTAGGGCAGGATCACCCACAGCAGCCAGGCGCCGCGGCTCGTGGCGAGGATCATCGACCCGACCCCACGAGCGGCATGACCTCCGGCGGTGCAAACGGCTCGAGGCCGACCTCCTCGTCGGGCGGCCCGTGCAGCGCGATGCGCCGGGCCTCGTCGAGGTCGGCAGCGCTCATCGCCGGGAGCGCCTTCGCCACGGCGTCGAGCACGTCTGCGTAGGGGCTGCGGAGGTCGCGCAGGGACGCCCGCAGCAGCTCGATCCCCGGGCGCATCCGGCGCAGGACCGCCTCGCCCTCGCCCGGGGCCAGGACGGCGAACTCGAGCACCGCCGGCAGGTAGTCGGGCAGCTCGCCGCCGGTCAGCTCGAGGCCCGCCTCGCGGTAGCGGCGCTTGAGCCCGAGCAGCGTCGCGCCGCGCTGGCGGCGGTCGCCGTCGCGGTAGTAGGACAGGTGCAGCGACGCGCGCTTGTGGAAGTCGAACGTCGCGACGTACTCCTCCTGGGCGGCGAGCTCGTCCTGTCCCGCGCGGCGGTCGAGGAACGCGCGCAGCTCGTTCCCGCCCGCCGACGCGGGAACTTCCTCGGCGGCGGCCCGCAGCGCGGGCGTGGCCGCGAGCAGCTCGCGGTCGGGGTAGTCGAGCAGCAGCGCTCCGAGGCGCAGCGTCGTGGCCGTCACGACCCGCCCCCGTTCCGACGGCGCTCGACGCGCGTGATCGCGAGCGGGTCGCCGTCGGGGCGCTGCGCCAGCGCGACGAGGTCGAGCTCCTGCGCGCCGGCGGTCTCCTCGACCGCGTCGAAGCCGGGGCCGCACGAGCCCGGCCCGCCGACGAAGTCGAGGCCGCAGCCGCCCTGGCGGGCGGTCAGGTTGTCGGCGACCTCGCGGTGGGCGAGCGGGATCACGTAGCGGTCGTCGTACTTGGCGATCGCGAGCAGCCGGTACATGTCCTCGATCTCGTGCGCGCTCATCCCGACCGCGCGGCCGATCTCCGGGTCCGGCTCCTCGCCCAGCGTCGCGCGGCGCATGTGGCTGCGCATCGCGGCGAGCCGCTTGAGCACGAGGCGGATGACGTCCTCGTCGCCGGCCGTGAGGATGTTGGCCAGGTACTGCACCGGGATCCGCAGCTCGTCGATCGCCGGGAACACGTCGTCGGGGTCGGCCTCGGAGCCCGGGCCCTCGACGAGCGACATCACGGGCGAGAGCGGCGGCACGTACCAGACCATCGGCAGCGTGCGGTACTCCGGGTGCAGCGGCAGCGCGATGCGCCAGTCCATCGCGAGCTTCCAGACCGGCGAGCGCACGGCGGCGTCGAGCCAGTCCTCGGGGATGCCGTCGCGGCGCGCCTGCCGGCGGACGTCCGGGTCGCCCGGGTCGAGGAAGACGTCGAGCTGCGCGTCGAGCAGCGCGCGCTCGTCGGCGACCGACGCGGCCGCCTCGACGCGGTCGGCGTCGTAGAGCACGATGCCGAGGTAGCGGATGCGCCCCACGCACGTCTCCGAGCAGACGGTCGGCATCCCCGCCTCGACGCGCGGGTAGCAGAGCGTGCACTTCTCGGCCTTGCCGGTCTGCCAGTTGAAGTAGACCTTCTTGTACGGGCAGCCGCTGACGCACATGCGCCAGCCGCGGCACTTCTCCTGGTCGACGAGGACGATGCCGTCCTCCTCGCGCTTGTACATCGCGCCGGAGGGGCACGAGGCCACGCACGCGGGGTTCAGGCAGTGCTCGCAGATGCGCGGCAGGTACATCATGAAGACCGACTCGAAGTCGGCCTTGACCTTCGCCTCGACGCCGTCGCGGACGTTCGGGTCGAGCCGGACCTGCGCCGGGCCGCCGCCGAGGTCGTCCTCCCAGTTGGGCCCCCACTTCAGCGCCAGGTCGTCGCCGGTCACCTTCGAGATCGGGCGCGCGACCGGCTGGTGGCGGCTGGGGCCCGAGCTGATCAGCGACGCGTAGTCGTAGGTCCACGGCTCGTAGTAGTCGTCCAGGTCGGGGAGGTTCGGGTTGGCGAAGAGCGTGGCGAGCTTGCGCAGGGCCCCGCCGGCGCGCAGCCGCAGCCGGCCCTTGCGGTCGAGCTCCCACCCGCCCTTCCAGTGGTCCTGGTCCTCCCAGCGCTTGGGATAGCCGACGCCCGGCTTCGTCTCGACGTCGTTGAACCACATGTACTCGGCGCCCTGCCGGTTCGTCCAGACGTTCTTGCACGTGACCGAGCAGGTGTGGCAGCCGATGCACTTGTCGAGGTTCATGACCATCCCGACCTGCGCCATCACCCGCATCAGTAGGTCACCTCCGTGCGGCGCCGGCGGACGATCGTCAGCTCGTCGCGCTGAGAGCCGATCGCGCCGTAGTAGTTGAAGCCCCAGGAGAGCTGCGCGTAGCCGCCGA
>DAIOGP010000090.1:0-6487 GCA_036745135.1 Solirubrobacteraceae bacterium | reverse complement strand
ACCTCGACCGGCGCGGCGTCGGTCATCCGAGAAGGCCACGCGCGGCGGCCTCGGCCACCGCCGGCGTGACCGACCCCACCACCACGTAGGTCACATCGCCGCGCGTGAAGGTGATGGCCGTGCCAAGGGCGGTCGCGAGCTTCTGGCCGGAGACGTCGCCGCCGAGCGAGACCGCCGGGAGCTGCAGCCCGTCGCGCGAGCCGGCGCCGAGCGCGGGCGGCTTGGCCGGGCCCGCGCTCGTCTCGAGCACCGCCACGCCGTCGAGCCCCTGACCGTAGGTCACGAGCGCCCCGGCCTTGCCGTCGGCGGTGATCAGGCGGACCTCCCGGCGCGAACGGCCGGCGAGCGCGTCCGGCGCGGCGATCGTGAACGGCACCCGCCGCTGCACGGCGTCGAGCCCGGTCACGGGCGCGGAGCGACGGCCCGTGTCGGTGCCGCCCGCGTCGGGCGCGCGCTGGTCCGCGCCGGGTGTGAGCTCGACGACCTTCGCGTCGGCGGGCGGCGCGACGTCGAACACCGACGCGTCGACCGGGCCGAAGGCGACGTCGGTCGCCGCGAGCTCGAGCACCGGGTCGGGGTTCCCCCGCGCGTAGACGGCCGCGCGCAGCGGCACGCCGTTGGCGGCGTCCCACGCCAGCTCAGCGCCGCCCACGAGCCCACCGTGGCGCCGCGGCTCGAGCCGCACGGAGTAGGCGGGCTCGCCGGCGACGTTCGTCGGCGTCGCCGCGGAGAGGTCGGCGCGCTCGGCGAGGCGCGACAGCGCGCGTTCGACGGCCGCGAGCGTCGGCGGCTGGTGAGCGTCCGACGTCGCGCCGTCGGCGCTGGAATCGGCCGGGAGCGTCCCGCGATAGACCGTGTTCGCGGCGGCGTGGAAGACCGTGAATCGCCGGCCGCGGAGGATCACCTGCGCGTCACCCCCGCCGGCGCTCGCCCCCGATTGCAGCTCGAGCCGCACGTCGCCGTTCGCCGACAGCCAGAGCCGGCCCTTCGCGCCGGTGAGGAGCGGGTCGGCCCCAAAGCGCTCGCCCAGCCCCGAAGCGTCGATCAGCCGGTTCGTGAACGTGATGCGCGCTGTCACCCCCTGGACGTCGGGCGCCGCGAGCGCGTCGTGCACGGCCTCGGCAAGCGGCTTCGGCGGCGGGGTCGGCCCGCCGCTCGTCGCCGCGACGGCGATCGCCGCGGCGATCGCGAGCAGCGCGAGCAGGCCGCCCGAGAGCAGGAGGAGCCGGCGGGTCGAGATGCTGCGCAGGTACGACATCGGGGCTGGCTCCTGTCCGTGTTGCTGGGGGGCGCCGCGGCGCGCTGCTGCGGCCCGCCGCTCTGACAAGCGTACCGAGGGCGACGCGCGGGCCGCCCCGGTGCGGTCGCGCCGGCCGCCTGGGCGATACTCGTCGCCGATGTCACCGTCGCCGGCCATCTCCGCGCGCGAACTGCGCGTCGTGCGCGGCGGCCGCGCGGTGCTGGGCGAGGTGTCCTTCGACGTCGCGCCGGGCCGGGTGGCGGGGCTGCTCGGGCCCAGCGGCTGCGGCAAGACGACGCTCATGCGCGCGATCGTCGGGGTCCAGGCCGTGGCCGGCGGCGACGTGCGCGTGCTCGGCGAGCCGGCCGGCGCGCCGAGCCTGCACGCGCGCCTCGGCTATGTCACGCAGGCGCCGTCCGTGTACCTCGACCTGAGCGTGCGCGAGAACCTGCGCTACTTCGCGCGCATCGTCGGCGCCCCGACCGGGCAGATCGAGCAGGTGATCGCGACGGTCGGGCTCGAGCGCCACGCCGACAGCGTCGTGAGCCGGCTCTCGGGCGGCGAGCAGGCGCGCGCCTCGCTCGCGACGGCGCTGCTCGGCGCGCCGGAGGTGCTCGTCCTCGACGAGCCGACGGTCGGCCTCGACCCGGTGCTGCGGCGCGACCTGTGGACGACGTTCCACGAGCTCGCGGCGACCGGCGTGACGCTGCTCGTCTCGAGCCACGTGATGGACGAGGCCGACCGCTGCGACGCGCTGCTGCTGCTGCGCGCCGGCGAGCTGATCGCCGACGAGGCGCCGGCCGCGCTGCGGCGGCGCACCGGCGCGGCGAGCCTCGACGAGGCCTTCCTGCGACTCGTCGAGGAGCCCGAGCCGTGAGCCCGCGGATCGCCGCCGCGACCGCGGCGCGCGTGCTCACCCAGCTGCGGCGCGACCGGCGCACGGTCGCGTACCTGCTCGTCGTGCCCTGCGTGCTGATCGCGCTGCTGAAGTACGTCTTCAGCGGTCGCCCTGGGACCTTCGACCACGTCGGCGGCCCGTCGCTCGGGCTGTGGTCGTTCATCGGCATGTTCCTCGTCACCTCCGTGACGATGCTGCGCGAGCGCACGACCGGCACGCTCGAGCGGCTGATGACGCTGCCCCTGGCGAAGCTCGACCTGCTGCTCGGCTACGGCGCGGCGTTCGCGCTCGTGGCGACCGTGCAGGCCGGCCTCGTCTCGGCCGTCGCGTTCGCGCTGCTCGGCCTGAACGTCGTCGGCTCCCCGTGGGCGCTGGTCGCGATCGCCGTCGGCAACGCGGTGCTCGGCATGGCGCTCGGGCTGTTCGTCAGCGCGTTCGCGCGCACCGAGTTCCAGACGATGCAGTTCATGCCGGCGTTCGTCTTCCCGCAGCTCCTGCTGTGCGGGCTGTTCGTCCCCCGCGCGGACATGGCGCCGGCGCTGGAGGCCGCCTCGCGCGTGCTCCCGCTCACCTACGCCTACGACGCGCTCGACCGGGTCGCGCGCGGGCAGGCGGGCGGGCGGCTCGCGGTCGACGTCGCCGTCATCGCCGGGGCGACGGTGCTGGCGCTCGTCCTCGGGGCGACGACGCTGCGGCGACGCACGCCCTGAGGCGCGTCGGCGGGCCGGCGGTCAGGGCTGCGGAGCCGGCGGACTAGCGGGCGCGGCGTGAGCGGGCGAAGTACGCGTGCCCGGCCGTGACCTTCACCGTGCGGTGGCGCACGAGGTCGGCGACGTCGACGCGGCCCTTGCGCACGCGCACGAGCGTGCCGTTGCAGCGATCCTGCGTGAGCCAGGTCGTGCCGCGCACGGTCGCCACGGCGTTGGCGCCGTGGGTGCTGAAGCGGCCGTGGTTGTCGTTGCCCCAGAGCTGGCGGACGACCCGGCGCCGGCGGCGGCGCTCGGTCGACCCGGCGACCGCAGCGGCCCGGAGGACGCTCTGCCGCGAGCAGCCGGAGCGGCTCCCGCCGCGCAGCTTGATCTCGGTGGTGAGGTCGCCGCTGCGGCGCTGCTCGACCACGAAGGCCCCGCCCCAGAAGCGACCGCTCTGCGTGGTCCCGGCGCGGTCGCGCACCGCGGTCATGTCGACCGTGCCGTGCGTCGCATCGATGACCGATCCGACCGGGACGCGCGCGCCGTCCACGAGCGGCTCGGGCTTGGAGGCACCCGGAGCGAGCACCGAGACGGTGCCGTGGATCGGCTCCATGACCACCGCTGCGCCGAGCTCGGGCACCGGTGCTGCCGCGCGGGCGCCCGGAGTTCCATCGGTGCCGGTTCCGGCTCCCGCTGCGGTCGCGCCGGGCTCGGCGGTGGGCGCCGGCGGCTGCTGACCCGGCAGTGGCGGAGTGGTCGTCGTGCCGCCGCCTCCGACGCCGCTCGGGACGAGCTCAAAGGCGCCCATGTCGGGGGCTGCGCCGAGCGGGCGGATCGTGCCGTCGGGGTCGTCCGCCCCGCTGAGGGGGCTCGCGGCGCCGGCGTCGACTGTCGGGGATCCTGCGAGCTGATGGAAGTCGCCGCTGGCGGCGTCCGCGAACAGCGGGTCGGCCGACTGGTTGCCGCCGCCGTCCACGTAGCCCGTGGAATAGGCGGGGCGGAAGTTCGAGTAGGAGAGGTTGGTCAGGCCGGACACGGTGGCCGTGACGTCGCCGACGGTGCCGCGCGCAATCGTGTTGCGCGCCTCGACGCTGCCGCCCGCCATCGTGACGAGGACGCCTCTGGATCCGGCGCCCGTGGCCACGGCGGTCACGTTGACCATGCGCGTGCCGTCGAGCGCGGTGCCGTTCTTGGCCGCCTTGGCGAGCACGGCCACGGCGCCGGCGCCGGTGGCGTAGGCGACGGTGTCGCGCAGGACGGTGTACGGAACGGAGCTCACGAGGTCCGCCGCGGCCGGCGGGTGGCCGGCGGTCCCGCTCGCGGGGGCCGACATGACGAGGACGAGGTCCTCGCCGAGCGCCCCGTGGAGATCGAGCGCGTCGCGGTCCGGCACCGTCGACTCGATCCGCATGTGCCGGATCGAGCTGCCCGCGCCCAGATCGATGCCGTCCTTCAGCATCGGAGCGACCTCGACGATGTTCGGCATCGGCTGCCCGTCCTGCCCGTGGATGTTCACCGCGACCGACGGCTTGACCTGCGACGAAATCGTGTACTGCCCGGGCTGGACGATGACCTCGTCGCCCGCGGCCGCGCCCATGATCGCCCACGTGAACGTGCACGGAGCGCTCGAGGAGCAGCTGCCGCTGGTGCGCGTGCTCGTCGGCGAGGCCCAGCGCTGGGTGGCGGTCGCCGACGCCGTCGCTGCGAAGACCCCCAGGGCGAGCGTGCCCACGAGGGCGAGAAGTGCGATCCGAACCATGTGCGTCAGGGATCGGCCGTGGGTCGGCAGACCTTTAATCCGGAGCTTCGCCGCCCGGACTCGCCGCAGCGGGCTGTCAGTCGAGCAGCGCGCGCAGCAGCCGCACCGCCACCGTCAGCGGCGCGAGGTCGCTCACGTCCTCGTGCGCGAGCGCGCGCACGACGCCGACGAAGTGCTCGCGCGGCTCGGCGCGCGCGACGAGATAGGCGCCGGCGGCCTCCTCGACCGGGCGCTCGGCCCCCTCGGCGAGCACCCGCTCGACGAGCTGGCGGCGCGCCAGCAGGAGGTCGTCCTCGATCGCCTGGAGCGCCAGGACCTGCCAGCGCGAGCTCGCCGCCACGCCCTCGAGCCGAGCCTCGAGGGCCCCGAGCTCGAGCGCCTCGCTGATCGCGAAGTACCCGTGCGCGACCTCGACGACGTCGCGCTCGTGGGCGCGCGCCACAGCGATGATCGCGGGCGCGTGCACGAGCTCCGCCTGACCGACGTGACGGCGCGCGACGTCCTCCGGCACGCCGCGCTCGAGCAGCGCCGCCACGCCCCCCGCGCGCGCGGCCTGGCGCTCGGGCGAGGCGATCTGCGGGATCGCCTCGGCGAGCTCCGCGAAGGGCTCCTCCGCGGCCGCGATCGCGCCGCCGACGTCCGCTCCCGGCGCATACGTGAGGTACGCCCGGGTGAGGCCCTGGACGAGCCGGTCGACGCCGGCAAGCAGGTCGAGCTGCAGCGCGGCGTCGATCCGGCCGTCGAGCGCCTCGATTGCCGACCAGCGCGCGGTCGCCCCCGCGACCTCACGCGCGATCCGGTAGGCGCGCACGATGGCGGCGGGGCGCGCCTGCGTCTCGGCGCCGAGCCAGGAGACGAACGCGATCCCCTCGGCGTTGACGACGTCGTTCGCGACGACCGTCGCGACCAGCTCGCGCCGCAGCGGGTGCTCGAGCACGAGCGACCCGAAGCGCTCGACGACCGCGGACGGGAAGTAGCCGCGCAGGTCGCGCTCGAGGTAGGGGTCGTCCGGCAGCTTGGAGGCGAGCAGCAGGCCCGCCAGGCTGCTCTTCGCGTACGCGAGCAGGACCGCCAGCTCCGGGCGGACCATGCCCTGCCCGCCGCGGCGGCGCTCGGCCATCTCCTCCGCTCCGGGCAGCCCCTCGAGCTCGCGGTCGAGCAGACCCTCGGCCTCGAGCGACTGCACGAGGTCCTCGTAGGCGTCGATGCGCCGCGGCGAGGCCACGAGCTCCTGGCTGAGGATCTGCGCCTGGTTGTAGTTGTCGGCGAGCACGTGCGCGGTCACGTCGCCCGCGACCTCGGCGAGCAGCTCGTCGCGCTGCTTGCGGGTCAGGTCGCCGCGCTCGAGCGCCACCCCGAGCAGGATCTTCAGGTTGACCTCGTGATCGGAGCAGTCGACGCCGGCGGAGTTGTCGATGAAGTCGGCGTTGATCCGCCCGCCGCCGCGCGCGTACTCGATCCGCGCCCGCTGGGTCAGCCCGAGGTTGCCGCCCTCGCCGACGACCCGGCACCGCAGCTCGCGCGCGTGCACGCGCACCGCGTCGTTCGCGCGGTCGTCGGCGTCCGCGTCGGTCTCGCTCGACGCGCGCACGTAGGTCCCGATGCCGCCGTTCCAGAGCAGGTCGACCGGGGCGCGCAGGATCGCGCGGATCAGCTCGGCCGGCGTCATCGACTGCCCGCCCTTGATGCCGAGGGCCTCGGACATCTCCGGCGTCACCGCGATCGACTTCAGGTGGCGCGGGAAGACTCCGCCACCGGCGGAGATGAGCGACTTGTCGTAGTCGTCCCACGACGAGCACGGCAGGCTGAAGAGGCGCTCGCGCTGCTTGAAGCTCGCCTCGGGATCGGGGTCGGGGTCGAGGAAGATGTGGCGATGGTCGAACGCCGCGACGAGCTTG
>DAIOGP010000089.1:0-6528 GCA_036745135.1 Solirubrobacteraceae bacterium | reverse complement strand
GCGGCTGGCGCGGCATGGCGGCGCCGGATCGGCACCGTCGAGCTCGCCCGTAGCCCGGCTACGGGCTTCGCTCGCCGTCACCGCCCGGCTTGCCCTGCCACGCCCCCGCCGGTACACGAATTCGCAATCAACCATCTAGAGGAGGTAGACGGCGCTGTAGACGATGATCCACATCACGTCCACGAAGTGCCAGTAGATGCCCGGGATCTCGACGCCGCGGTGCTCCTGCGGGGTGAAGTGCCCGCGGAACGCCCGGATGGTGGCGAACGCCAGCAGCGTGAGGCCGACGAACACGTGGGCGCCGTGCAGCCCGGTCAGGCCGTAGAAGATCGAGCCCTGGGCCGCGTCCTGCGGCGCGAAGCCGATGTGGACGTATTCGTTGACCTGCACGAAGAGGAACGTGAACCCGAGCAGGAAGGTCGACAGCAGACCCGCGCGCATCCCGAAGCGGTTGCCGCTCTTGGCCGAGCCGAGCGCCCAGTGCATGGTCAGCGACGAGGACAGCAGGATCGCCGTGTTGAAGCCGGCCACGAGCTTCGGCAGCTCCGTGCCCGGGGCCGGCCAGGGATCGTTGTTGACGACGCGCAGGAAGAAGTACGCGGTGAAGAACGCGCCGAACAGCATCACCTCGGAGATGATGAACAGCAGCATGCCGAGCAGCTGGGGCTCCATGCGCGAGCTGCGGTGGGCCTCCGGCGGGCCGTGGTGGTGCTCGGCATGGGCGATCGAGGCGGCTTCCACGGCGTTCTCCTAGGCTGCGGCGGCCGCCGCGTCGGGGTCGACGACGATGTGCTCGACCGGGGTGGCGGTGGCGCGGCGCACGCGCTCGATGAGGTCCGAGCGCAGCCATCCCGAGCGCGTCGCCGGGAGCGTCGAGATCACGATCTCGTCGACCGCGTAGAACTGCAGCGCGTTCATGATCGCCGTGAACGGGTCCGGATCGCCGACGCCGCCGGTCGCCTGCAGGCCCTCGCGGCGCAGACGCTCCACCATCGCGTCGAGACGCGCGCGCGCGGCCAGCGTGTCCTCGCCACCACCGCCCTGCTGGGGCTCGAGCACGATGAACTGGCGGGGCTTCTCCGCCGCCTTGCCCACCAGCAGGCCGACGAGCGGCTCGCCGCCGAGGGTCTGGTTGCCGACGACGAGCGTGTGGGTGACGCCGCGGCGATCGGCGTCGAGGTCGACGACCACGTGCTCGACCGGCAGGCCGGTCGCGGCCTGGACGCGCTCGATCAGGTCGCGGCGCATCCAGCCGGAGCGGGTCTCCGGATGCGTCGAGAGGATGATCTCGTCGATGCCGTGCTCGCCCACCGCATCCGTGATCGCCGCGAACGGGTCCGGGTCCATGACCTCGCCGCTCGCCTCGATCCCGACGGCGCGCAGCTGCTCGAGCGTCGTGTCGACGCGGTGCTGGGCGGCGTCGAGCACCGACTCGGTGTACACGACGTAGCCGCTCTTGGGCTGGTTCTGCGGCGCGATCACGTAGAACGTCGCGTCGCCCCGGTCGGCGCGGGCGCGGACCGCGTCGATCAGCGCCCGGCCGCCGAGCGTCTCGTTGGCGACGACGAGGACCTTGCTCATGTCAGTCGGGCGTGGGGGCGGTCGCGATGGTCCCGGCGGGCGCCGGTTTGGCTTCGGCGCCGCCCTTGAAGATGCCGTGCACCGCGCCGGGCACGCCGTACTCGTACGGGCTCCCGACGACGGTCGGCACCTGGTCGAAGTTGAAGACCGGCGGCGGTGAGGAGACCTGCCACTCGAGCGTCAGCGAGCGCCAGGGGTTTGCGACAGCCTTCGGCCCGCCGCGCCAGCTCACGATCATGTTGTAGACGAACACGAGCGTCGAGAGCCCGAGGAAGAAGCTCGCGATCGAGATGAAGAGGTTCCAGCCGGCGAACTGCTCGGCGTAGTCCGCGACGCGACGCGGCATGCCCTCGATCCCGATCAGGTGCATCGGCGCGAAGGTCGCGTTGAAGAAGATGAACGTCGCCCAGAAGTGCAGCTTGCCGAGCGTCTCGTCGTACATGCGCCCGGTCATCTTCGGGAACCAGTAGTAGACGCCGGCGTAAATCGTGAACAGCGAACCGCCGAACAGCACGTAGTGGATGTGGGCGACGATGAAGTAGGTGTCGGAGACGTGGATGTCGATCGGGATGATCGCGAGCATCACGCCGCTGATCCCGCCGAGCGTGAACATCGTCAGGAAACCGAGCGCGAACAGCATCGGGGTGTCGAGCCGCAGCACGCCGCGCCACAGCGTCGCGAGCCAGGAGAAGATCTTGATCCCGGTCGGCACCGCGATGATCGAGGTCGTGATCATCATCGGGACGCGGATCCAGCCCTGCATGCCCGACACGAACATGTGGTGCGCCCAGACCGTGAAGCCGAGCACCACGATCGCCAGCAGCGAGAACGCCATCATGCGGTAGCCGAAGATCGGTTTGCGCGCCTTGACCGAGATGATCTCGCTGATGATCCCGAACCCGGGCAGCATCATGATGTAGACGGCCGGGTGCGAGTAGAACCAGAAGACGTGCTGGTACATCAGCACCTCGCCGCCGCCCGCCGGGTTGAAGAAGTTGAAGCCGAGCGCCCGGTCCAGCAGCACGAAGAACTGCGAGCCGGCGACGAACGGCGTCGCGATCACGACGAGCAGCGACGTCGAGAAGTTCGCCCACACGAGCAGCGGCATGCGCCAGAAGCTCATGCCGGGCGCGCGCATCGTGATGATCGTGACGAGGAAGTTCAGCGCCGTCGCGATCGACGAGGCGCCCGCGAACTGCACGCCGACCGTGAAGAACAGCTGCCCGAGCGGCGCGTGGGTCGAGAGCGGGGCGTAGGCCGTCCACCCGGTGGCGAACGAGCCGCCGGGGGCGAAGAAGCTCGCGACCATCATCAGGCCGGCGATCGGCAACAGCCAGAACGACAGCGCGTTCAGCCGCGGGAACGCCATGTCCGGCGCGCCGATCATCAGCGGGATCACGTAGTTCGCGAGCCCCGCGAAGACCGGGATCACGAACAGGAAGATCAGCAGCGAGGCGTGGACCGAGAAGAGGCCGTTGTACGCGTTCGAGTCGACGAACTGCTGGCCGGGCCGCGCGAGCTCGGCCCGCAGCAGCATGGCCATCAGACCGCCGATCAGCATGAAGAAGAAGGAGGTGCAGACGTACTGGATCCCGATCACCTTGTGATCGGTGTTGATCCGGAAGTAGTCCTTCCAGCTGTGCGCGCCGTGGGAGGAGTGGTCCTCCGGTCGCGTCGGGCGGCCCGAGGCCCAGTAGAACCAGTAGTCGAAGGCGCCGAGGCCGATGAGGAAGAAGAACGGCGCCGCGATCAGGGCCACGACCGTCACCGCTTCGCCGTCGATCACCGGGTCGAGCCCGTAGAGCGAGCGCACGAGCGCGGTCAACCCGTACGAGAAGGCGATCCCGACCGCGGACATGACGCCCGCTCGGTACCAGCCGGGTGCGCGCAGCTTCGTTGCCATCAGCCGTCCTTCCTCGTGTCCATGAGCGGCAGTCTCATGCTAGCTCGACGCTCCGGCGCCGCTCCCGGCCCCGCCGCCACTCGCGGTCGCGCCGCCCGCCGCGCGCTGCTTCGCGAGCCACGCGTCGAACTCCGCGCGTGACACGACGTGGACGACCTGGCGCATCGTCGCGTGGCCCAGGCCGCACAGCTCGGCGCACACGACCGGGAAGTTGCCGATCCGGTTCGGCTTCACGCGGTAGTGGGTCGTGAGCCCCGGCACCGCATCGCTCTTCAGGCGCCAGGCGGGGACGAAGAACGAGTGGATCACGTCCTGCGAGGTGATGTCGAACTTGACCGCCTGGCCGACGGGCAGGTAGAGCTCGTTCGTCGCCACGGCCTTCTGCCCGCCCGCGGCGGGGTAGCCGAAGTTCCACGCGAACTGGACGCCGTTGACGCGCACCCGCAGCTCGTTGGCGGCGCTGGCCTCGTTCTTGTGCAGCACCGCGTAGCCGTAGCCGCACAGCGCCACCAGCACGACCGCGGGGATCGTGGTCCACACGATCTCGAGCCGCGTGTTGCCGTGGACCGGTGGGCCGTCCTTGAGCTCCTCGCCCGGCCGCATGCGGAAGTGGACGACGGAGTAGATGACGACGGTGACGACGAGCACGAAGACCGGCACGGAGATGATCAGGAGCACGTCGAACAGCCGATCGACGCGACCGGCCTGCGCCGAGGCCTGCTTCGGGAACCAGTCGATCGCAAGGGCGATCGCGATGCCGGCCGCGGCCGCCACGGAGCCGATGCCGAGCATCTGGGCGAGGAGGTGCTTACGCATGCGTGCGCCGGTCCAGAGCCATGTGCGGCCCGGATCCTACGTCACCGCAGCGACAGAGGTGGTCGCCGGCCCGCGACCTGGCGCCGGGCCCGCCGACCGGCGGCTTCCGGTGACTCAGGCGGCGAGCGTGGACGGCTGCGCGACGGCCTCGCGCGCGTCGGTCCGGTAGGCCGACGGCGCCTGGCCGAGGTACCTGCGGAACGCCTTCGCGAACTGCGCGGGCTGCCGGTAGCCGACGCGCTGGGCCACCTCGCGGACGGTCAGCCCGCGCACGGCGAGGAGCTCGGCCGCGCGCTGCATGCGAATGGCGGTGAGGTGGTCGCGGAACGTCGTGCGGCCGATCTCCGCGTAGGCGCGCTGGAGCTGGCGCCGCGAGGAGGCGATGCGCCTGGCGATGTCGTCCAGCGACAGGTCATCGGCGTACTCGGCCTCCACGATCGCCACGGCGTCGCGGTACAGGCTCGTGCGGTGCCTGATCGTCGTGGGTCGCTGGGTGTTCATGGCTGGGTTACGGCCGAAGTGTGCCGGGTGGTTGTCCAGTTGCGCCCACTGCGCAGAAGATGGCGCATCGGCACTTGCTGCGCGAGGGGCCCGATGCGGCTAAGATCGAGGCAATCGTCACGAGTCGATTCAGAGGGGGCACGGGATGCAGGTACGCGAGGGGATGAGCAGGATCACGCTGACCGTCGGCCCGCAGCACACGCTGCGCGACGCGGCGCGGCTGATGGCCGGGCGCGGCGTCGGCGCAGCCGTCGTGATGGATCCCGAGCAGCCGGCTCCCGGCATCATCACCGAGCGCGACCTGCTCGACTCGATCGGCGCGGGCCAGGATCCCGATCGCGAGCTCGTCGCCGACCACCGCACCAGCGTCGTCGTGTACGCCGCGCCCGACTGGTCGCTCGAGCAGGCGGCTGCCGAGATGGTCCGCGGCGGCTTCCGGCACCTGATCGTGGTCGAGAACAGCGAGGTCGCCGGCGTGCTCTCGGTCCGCGACATCGTCCGCTGCTGGACGACCGACGGCGCGGCCTGCGACGTGCCCGGCGCGGTCGGGGCGCCGGCGACGGCGTAGGCGCCCGGGTCGAGCGCCCTGCTTGCGACTACTCGTGGCGCAGCGGGAGCTGGTCGAGCTCGCGGCGGGCGAGCGTGATCCAGCGGACGAGCGTCACGAGGAAGATGACGCCGCCGATGACGGTGAGGACCAGGCCCGCGGCCAGCCCGAGCAGCGCGAGGCCGGCGCCGGCGGCGTTGAACACGGGGAGCAGGCTCGGCCCGGGGACGTGGACGTCCTCGCCGGCGGGCGGTACCTGGTGGTGCAGCGAGCTCACGAGATGTAGATCGCCGCGGCGACGAAGGTCATGCCGAACATGAACAGGGCGATCGCGCCGACGATCAGGCCGGTACGGATGTTCTTGCGGGCGAGTTGACGGTCCACGGCGACTCCTTCTATCAGACGAGCCTGGCGTCGATCACCATCGCGCCGAACAGCAGCGCGAGGTAGACGAGCGAGAACAGGTAGAGGCGCAGCGCGGAGCGACGGTCCGCGCGACGTTGAAGCGCGAGCGCGAAGCCGACGAACGCTCCCCCGAGCGTGACCGCCGCGATCAGGTAGGGAAGGTCGAACAGCCGGCCGGCGAACGGGAGCGCCGTCACGGCGACCAGCAGCAGGCTGTAGAGGACGATCTGCCTGCGCGTCTCGTGCTCGCCGCGCGCGACGGGCAGCATCGGGACGCCGACCTTCGCGTACTCGTCCTTCATCAGCAGGCTCAGCGCCCAGAAGTGCGGTGGCGTCCAGTAGAAGACGATCGCGAACAGGTAGAGCGCCGTCGGCGGCAGCGAGCCGGTCGCCGCGGCCCACCCGACGAGCGGCGGGACGGCTCCCGCGGCGCCGCCGATGACGATGTTCTGCGGCGTCGTGCGCTTGAGCCACATCGTGTAGACGAGCGTGTAGCCAAGGAAGCCGCACAGCGCCAGCGAGGCAGCCAGCACGTTGACGGTGAGGCTGAGCTGGACGAACGACAGGGCCGAGAGCGCGAGCCCGAAGCTCAGCGCCGCGCGCGGGGCGATCCGCCCGGCGGGCACCGGCCGGTCGGCCGTGCGCGCCATGCGGGCGTCGATGTCGCGATCCCAGTAGTGGTTGACGGCCCCGGCCCCGCCGGCCGCCAGGTAGCCGCCCAGGCAGGTCAGCAGGACGGTCGTCAGCGACGGCGTGCCGGCCACGTACGTCGTCG
>DAIOGP010000088.1:0-6545 GCA_036745135.1 Solirubrobacteraceae bacterium | reverse complement strand
CGGGGGCGCTGCTCGGGGTGGGTTCGGCGTTCGCTCATCGGTGGTCGCGGCGGCTCGTCACACCCCGCCAGGGGTGTGCTTGCGCGGGCGCCGTGGCCACACGCCCACGCGCTGATGGTATCGGCGCCCGGCCGGGTGGTCATGACCATTGGACGACGCTCGTCGCGCCGAATTATGGTCTTTGCGGACGTTCAGGACAACCGGGTGTAGCCGCGCAGCGCCAGTCCGCTGCTCAGCATGACCAGGCCGGCGGCGAACGCGAGCTCGACGTCGAAGCCCGTGGACGGCAGCGCGGAGCCGGCCTTCGACGTCGCCGTCGCCGTCGCCGGTGACGACGGCGACGCGGTCGCGGTCGTCGGCGCCGCGCCGCTGCCGGCCGTCGGGATGCTCGGGCCGCTGCCGATGTCGGTCTCCACGCTCGGGTTCGCGGCGCTCGGCGGCGCCGGCTCCGCGGCGAGCGCGGGCGCCGCGAGCGCGAGGCAGGCCACGGCGAGTGCGACCCAGGTCGCGAGGGCGGTGCGAGGCAGCGGCATCCTGGTCATCTCCATCGAGGTCGGCACACGGTGTTCCGCCGTGGGGCTGGTCAGGACGGTCGTCCGGACCGTGGCGACACGGGGCTCTATGCAGCCCGGCCGCCGGCGTCGGCACTGTAGCGAGCGGTGCGGATGGGCGTCCATCGCCGCGCGGCGGCGGACCACGCGTTTCCCGCTATCTGCGGGCGCCGGCGATCGTGCTGGCGGTCTCGTAGATGCGCTGGTTGAGTACGGCGATGTCGATCCGCTCGCCGGCGCTCGCCCGCGCGAGCGCGTCCGCGGTGATCGGATCGCGCGGATTGAGGTCGCGCGCGCGGCGCAGGAGCCGTACCGCGCCGGCACGGTCGCCCCGCGCCGACGCGATCGCGCCGAGCTCGAGCGCCGCGTAGGCCCCGTGCGGGCTGCGCTCGAGGGCCGACGCGAACGCCGCGCGCGCCCGGTCGAGGCGGTCGAGGCGCAGCGCGATGCTGCCGGCGATCAGGTCCGGCCGGTCGCTGAGCGGATCGAGGCTGCGGGCGCGGTCGAGGTGCCGGAACGCCGCGCCCGGATCGGTGGCCCAGCCCCGCGCGGCAGCGCGGACGTTGCGCTCGGCGAGCCACGGCGCCGCGAGCGAGGCGGCGAGCAGGCCGGCCAGCGGCGCCCCCGCGAGCGCGAAGCGCACGCGCCGCCCGGCCGGCGGCGGCCGGTGCGGCGGGCCCGCGCGCGGCGCGAGCGCGCACGCGAGCCCGAGCAGCGCGAAGGCGGGCGCGCCGAGCCCCGCGAACTCCCAGAACCAGTCGGCGGAGCCGTGGACGGCCCAGTAGGCGAACGCGAGCGTGGCGCCGGCCGCGACCGCGGCGCCGAGCGCGTCCGTCCGGCGCGCTGCGCGCCCGGCGACCGCGAGACCGGCGACGAGCGCCGTGAAGAGCAGCGCGCCGCCGACGAGCCCCGTCTGCGACAGCGTGCGCAGCTCGAGGCTGTGGGGGTAGCGCGGCGTCTCGTCGCTGCGGCCGAGCCGGAGGTAGTCGGCGGCGAAGTTGTCGGCTCCGGTGCCCGTCAGCGGGCGCGCGGCGAACCGATCGAGCGCGACCCGGTAGAAGTCGTAGCGGTTCGAGCCCAGCCCGCTCGCGAGCCGCGTCGAGGTCGGGTCCGGACGGGTCGGGTAGCCGCGCTTGAAGGACGACCAGGCATCGCGCGCGGTCGCGAGCGGCGAGCCGGTGAGCGCGAGCGCGATGGCGACGAGCGCGACCGCCGTGACGATCCCGCCGCGCTCGATCGACTGCCGGATCGCCGCCGCCCGCTGGGGCGCGCCGCGCCACCCGCCCTCGAGGACCGCGCCGCCGCCCACGACCGCGATCGTTGCGAACAGGGCGAGTACGATCGGCGTCGCGACCCCGCTCATCACGGCCGACGGCGCATCGCCACGACCGAGGCGGTCGGCGACGTCGAGCACCCCCGGGACCGTCGCGCCGATCGCGATCGCGATCGGGACGAGCACAGCGATCAGTCGCGCGCGGTCGCGCACGATGACGAACGCGAGCGGCACGAGGATCGCGCTGGCGATCACGGAGCCGCGGCTCTGGCTGAGCAGGGCGACGTCGGCGAGCAGCACGACCGCCCCCGCGAGCGCACCGCGCAGCCACCAGCGCAGCTCGGGCCGGGACGCGAGCACCAGCGCGGGCCAGGCGGCCATCATGTACGTGGCCGCCGCCGCGTTGACGTAGCCCGCGGGCTCGCTCAGCCGCCGGTCGACGAACAGCGCCAGCGGGTCACCGGCGCTCGGCAGCCGCAGGAGCGTGACGAGCGCGACGCCGGCGACGACGAAGATCCAGGCGCAGACAACCGCGACCGCGCTCTCGGCGCGCTGGGCCCACGCGGCGAAGAGCGCGAACACGACCAGGTAGAGGAGCGTGCGGTTGGCGCCCTCCCACGCGTCGCCGGGCGCCTCCGCCCAGAGGATGCTGAGGTAGCTCCAGGCGGTGAACGCCGCGAGCGCTGCGCCGGCGATGCGGACGCCGCGCGGGAGCTCGCGCACGCGCACCGGCAGCGTCGCGAGCGCGACGGCGAGCAGCGCGAGCAGCAGCAGGGCCCCCGGATACCACTTGGTGACCGGGTAGCCGGCCTGCGAGCTCGCCCACCAGCCGAAGATGGCGACGGCCGCGAGCGCCGGCAGCGTCGCCGGCACGGCCAGCAGCTCCGCGAGCGGCGCGGGCAGCGGCGTGCGCCCCCGCGGCGGGTCGACGGCGCGCCGGCGCTCGCGTACGGGGGCCACCACCTCGAGCTCCGTGGCCATGTCAGGCCGGGACCATCGCGGTCGCCATCGTCAGCGCCGCGCGATACGTGGGGTCGCGCAGCAATGCCTGGCGCACGCCCTCGCCGAGGATCCCGCCCTCGCCGCGTGAGGCGCCGAGCACCGTCCAGGCGCTCGTCTCGCCGGTGGGCGCCCGACTGGTCGCGCGCAGGCCGCCCGGCCCGCGGTCGAGCGACGTCGCCGCGCCAGAGGCGAGCTCGAGCGTGATCCCGGCGAGCCCGGGCGCGTCGAGCGTCGCGACGGGCTCGAGCGCGAGCTCGACGTGGCGCGCGCCGGCCCGTGCGACGCCGCGCAGCCCGCCGTCGACGGCGACGAGCCGCTCGGGGTCCCAGCCGAGGCGCGCGGCGAGCCAGCCGAGCACCAGCAGCCCGGCGACGCGGGAGTCGGCACGGTGGCGGACGGTCACGCGCGTGATCGCGTCGAGGCCCGCGCGCGCCTGCGGCGGGTCGAACGCCGCCGCGACGCGCTCGCGCCACGGCGTCGAGCGCAGCCACGCGAGGTCCACGACGTAGGCCCGCTTGGCGATCTCCGTGGCGCGCGCGAGGGCCGCGTCGAGCCGCGGCTCGTCGAGCGAGTCGAGCAGCACCACCTGGGCGAGCTCGAGCAGCGCGGCGACCGCCTCCGGATGCCCGTGGGGCGACCACAGGACGGTCGTCAGGTCGGTCACCACGAGCGGCGCGACGATCGTCTGCAGGTCCCGCAGGTGCCGCGCGCCGACGTCGAGCTCGATCCGCTCGCGGCAGAGCGCCAGCGAGCCGGGCGTGGGATCGACGTCGCACGACATCGTCACCGCGGCGCCGAGCGTCTCGCGCGCGGGGTCGACCGCGCAGACGACCGAGCGCGACGGGTGGTAGCGGCCGACGCGCTCGAGCCGCTCGGCGATCTCCGCGCGGCGGCCGTGATCGACGACGACGACGAGGTTGACCACGCGTGCGAGCGCGTGGTCGGCGTTCTCGACGCGCTGCTCCGCGGTCAGCGCGCGCAGCGCGTCCTCGATCGCCGCCGGACTCGTGTCCTCGGCGCTCCACAGCCCCCCGGCGACCGGGCTCAGAGCGCTCGCCACCGGACCCCGGCGCGCAGCAGCGCGTCGGCCTCGGGCGGACCGTGGGAGCCGGCGGCGTACGCCGCCGGTCGCGCGGGCGCGGCGGCCCACGCCGCGAGCACCGGGTCGCAGATCGACCACTGCGCGTCGACCTCGTCATCGCGCGTGAAGAGCGTCGCGTCGCCGCGCATCGCGTCGAGGATCAGCCGCTCGTAGGCCTCCGGGGACTGCGACATGAACGCGGTGCCGTAGGCGAACTCCATGTTCACGGGGCGGATGCGCATCCGCGCGCCGGGGATCTTCGCGCCGAGCGAGAGCGTCACCCCCTCGTTCGGCTGGATCGTGAGCACGAGCTGGTTGGGCTGCACGCCGACGGAGCCCTGCTGCTGGAAGGCGAGGTGCGGCACGGGCTTGAGCGTCACCGCGATCTCCGTGACCTTGCGCCGCAGGCGCTTGCCGGTGCGCAGGTAGAACGGCACCCCGGCCCAGCGCCAGTTCTGCACCTCGAGCCGCAGCGCCGCGTAGGTCTCGGTGCGCGAGTCGGGCGGCACGCCCGGCTCCTCGAGGTAGCCGGGCACGACGGCGCCGCCGACGACGCCCGACTCGTACTGGGCGCGGACCGACATCGCGAGCGCGCGCCGCTCGTCGGGCGGCTCGATCGCGTGCAGCACCTTGACCTTCTCGTCGCGGACCTTGTCGGCGTCGAAGGACGCGGGCGGCTCCATGCACAGGATCGAGAGCAGCTGCAGCATGTGGTTCTGGATCAGGTCGCGCAGCGCGCCGGCGTGGTCGTAGTAGTCGGCGCGCGAGCCGATCCCGATGTCCTCGGCCGCCGTGATCTGCACGTGGTCGATGAAGTTGCGGTTCCAGAGCGGCTCGAACAGCCCGTTGGAGAACCGGAACGCGAGCATGTTCTGGACGGTCTCCTTGCCCAGGTAGTGGTCGATGCGGAAGACCTGGGACTCGTCGAACACCTCCAGCACGCGGGCGTTGAGCTCGCGCGCCGAGGCGAGGTCGTGGCCGAAGGGCTTCTCGATCACGGCCCGCACCTCCGCCCCCGCGCAGCGGTCGAGCCGCCGGGCGCCGAGCGCCTCGACGATCGTCGTGAAGAAGCCCGGCGCGGTCGAGAGGTAGTAGACGCGGTTGAGCGCCAGCCCGGCCTCCGCGTCGAGCTGGTCGGCGAGGGCCTCGACCGCGGCGTAGCCCGCGGGGTCGTCGAACGCCCCGCTGACGTAGCGCACGCGCTCGAGCAGCGCGGCGAGGACCTGCGGCTCGGGCGCGCGCCGCGAGTGGCGCACGATCGAGTCGCGGACGAGCTCGCGATACGCGTCGTCGTCGAGCTCGGTGCGCGACATCCCGATCAGGTTGAAGCGCTCGGGCAGCGCGCCCTCGTGCGCGAGGTTGTAGATCGCCGGCAGCAGCTTGCGCTGGGCCAGGTCGCCCTTCGCGCCGAAGATGACGAGCGTCGTGGGATGGACGGGGAGCCGCTCGAGGCCTTCGATCAGGGGGTTGTCCTCGAGCGTGGCCATGTGACCTCCGCGTCCGCCGTTCGGCTAGCCGGCGCGAGCGGCGAGCCGCTCGACGACGGTGCGTCCGCGTTCGACGACCGCCTCCGGCGTGAAGCCGAAGTGGGCGAACAGGTCCGCGTCCTTGCCCGATGCGCCGAACGTCGTCATGCCGACGATCTCGCCGGCGTCGCCGACCCAGCGCTCCCAGCCGAACGTCGCCGCGGCCTCGATCGCCACGCGCGCGCGACAGCTCGGCGGCAGCACGGCGTCGCGGTAGGCCGGCTCCTGCTCCGCGAAGCGATCGAGGCACGGGGCGCTGACGACGCGCGTGCCGATGCCCGCGGCCTCGAGCTGCTCGGCGGCCGCGAGTGCCAGCGCGACCTCGGACCCCGTCGCGATCAGCACCAGCTCGGGCTCGCCGCCGGAGGCCTCGAGCAGGACGTAGGCGCCGCGCTCGATCGCGTCGGCGGGGATCGCGGCCGGATCGAGCACCGGCAGGCCCTGGCGGCTGAGCGCGAGCGCCGTCGGCGACTCAGCCTGCGCGAGCGCGAAGCGCCACGCGAGCGCCGTCTCGTTCGCGTCGGCCGGGCGCACGACGTAGAGGTTGGGCATTGCGCGCAGGCCGGCGAGCTGCTCGATCGGCTGGTGCGTGGGCCCGTCCTCGCCGAGGCCGATCGAGTCGTGCGTGAAGACGAAGATCGACGGGATGCGCATCAGCGCCGCGAGGCGCACCGCGCCGCGCATGTAGTCGGAGAAGATCAGGAACGTGGCGCCGTAGGCCCGCAGCCCGTGCAGCGTGAGCCCGTTGACGATCGCGCCCATCGCGTGCTCGCGGATGCCGAAGTGCAGGTTGCGCCCGCCGTAGGCGCCGGGCGCCACGCTGTCCGCGCCGTCGATCAGCGTGAGCGTCGAGGGCGCGAGGTCGGCCGAGCCGCCGGCGAGCTCGGGCACCCGCGCGGCGGCCCACTGGATCACCTGCTGGGAGGCCTTGCGCGTCGCGATCTTCTCGCCCGGCTCGAAGCGCGGCACGCCGGCGTCCCACCCGTCGGGCAGGCGACGCTGCACGACGCGCTCGAACTCGTCCCACAGGTCCGGGTGCGCCGCGCGGTAGGCGCCGGCGCGCTCCTCCCACTCGACCTCGTGCGCGGCGCCGCGGGCGCCCGCCTCGGCAT
>DAIOGP010000087.1:0-6552 GCA_036745135.1 Solirubrobacteraceae bacterium | reverse complement strand
GCCGGGATCAGCGCGCGCAGCTCGCGCACCCGGTAGGCGGCGACCAGCTCCACGGCCGGTTCCCGGTACTCAACGACGAGGTCCGCGAGCGCGCGCTCGATCGCCAGGTCCTCGAGCCGCTCGGCCGCGCGGGCGTCGAGCACCGCGAACGCCGGATCGATGCCGGCGCTCAGCGCGTGCGCGCGCAGCAGGCGCGCGCAGCAGCCGTGGATCGTCGAGATCCAGGCGCCGTCGACGTCGAGCGCCAGGTCGGGCTGGTCGAGGGCCAGGAGCCGGTCGTGCACGCGGCTGCGCAGCTCGGCGGCCGCCTTCTCGGTGAACGTGATCGCGAGCACGCGCGCGAGCGGGAGCTCGTCGTCGAGCACCGAGCGCACGATGCATTCGACCATCACCCCGGTCTTGCCCGAGCCGGCGTTGGCCGACAGCAGCAGCGAGGCGCCGCGCGCGTCGATCGCCGCCTGCTGCTCGGGCGAGAAGGACGTCACGCTCACCGCGCGGCTCCGCGGCAGATCCCCGGGTAGCGGCAGCCGCCGCGCTTCGTGCACGTGCGCGGCCGCTGCTCCAGCGCCCCGTCGCGCGCCAAGTGCGCGAGCTCGACGGCCAGCGCCTCGGCGCGGGCGAGACCGGCGCGGAAGTCCTCCTCCCCGACGACGTCGGTCTTGACGTAGGCCCGGCCGATTAGCTCGTCGACGTCGGGACCGGCCAGCAGGAGGCCGCGCGGGCGCCGCTGGCCGGGCGGCCCGCTGAGCGGGTGGTGGAGCCCGCCGACGACCCTGAGCCCGAGCAGGCGCTCGACCGCCAGCATGTACAGCGGCACCTGGAGGACGCGGTCCGCCTCCCAACGCGCGCCGGCGAACTCCGCGGTCGACCGCGACTTGTAGTCACGCACCACGGCGTCCCGGCCGGATGGATCGACGTCGACGCGGTCGATGCGACCGCGGACCGAGACCGCGCCGTCGTCCAGCTCGAGCGGCGGGAGGGTCTCGGGGCCGAGCCCGAAGCCGCATTCGAGCGCGGTCGGCTCCCAGGGCTCCCCCGCCGCCGCCTCGTGGCGGAGGTGGCGCGTGAGCTCCGCGGCGAGCCGACGCAGGGCGGCTGCCGCGCGGGTGGCGTCGGGCGCTATCGGCTGCTCGGCGACCGCGTCCGCCAGCGCGTCGCCGAGCAGCCGCTCGGCGATGGGCAGCGTGCGCGGCGTGACGCGGGCGGACCCGGTCTCGGCGCGCAGCGCGGCGAGCGTCCCCGCGAGGGCGTCGTGCGCCACACGTCCCGCGACCAGCGGCTCTGGGTCGGGCGCGAGCGGCGCCGGGTCCAGCTCCTTGTCGACGAACCAGCCGATCGGGCACTCGGCGTAGCGCTCGAGCGCGCCCACCGAGAACCCGCGGGCGGCGCGCAGCGACGCGCGCCCGGCCGCGGTCGCGAGCGACGCGAGCGGAGGCTCCTCGGACCGCGGCCCGAGCGCGGCGAGCGCGCGCTCGAGCTCGGCCGCGGTCGGCGCTGCGGTCACGTCCCACGTGACGTCGGCGAGCGAGCGCGTCGTCGCGGCCGGCTCGAGGCCGTCGAACAGCTCGCACACGTCGCGCACGAACGGCGAGCGCGTCGCTCCGCGGCCCTCCTCGTCGCCGGTCCGGAACGCGAGCACGAGCAGCTCCTCCGGGCGCGACACCGCGGCGTAGAAGAGGTGGCGCTCGTCGGCGAGCGTCGCGAGCGCCGCGGTTCCGTGCTCGCCGCCGGCGGGCCCGAGCCGCAGGCCGGCCGCCTGCGCGAGCTCGCGCCGGTCGCCGTCCGCGAGGAACGGGTCGGGCCGGGGGCGCCGTGGGAACTCCCCCTCCTGCAGCCCACACAGGAAGAGCGCGCGACAGCGACGCGCGCGCAGCGACAGCGGATGGGCGACCCACACGCGACCGGGGCCCGGCCGCTCGCCCGCGCGCACCTCGAGCGTGGCGAGCAGGGCGGCCAGCGCCGGTGGGTCCGGCGCGAGGCGAGGATCGGCGCGCACGAGCGCCTCGAGCTCGGCGATCGCCGCCGCGCCGACCGCGAGCGCGCGCGCGTCGACCAGCTCGTCGGCCTCGAGCACCGGAGCGCGACCGCGCAGCGGCCGCGCGAACAACGCGGCGAGGCGGCGCTGGAGCTCCTCGAGCAGCGCGAGCGGTCCCGCCTGCGCGGCGCCCTGCAGCCGATCGAGCTCCTCGAGCGGGAAGCGGCCCTGGTCCTCCTCCCATACGCGCCGCGCCTCGGCGGCGCGCCGGATCCCGGCGCGCCGCACCGCGACCTCGAGCGCGTCGGCGAGCTCGGGGCGATCGAGCTTGCCGGGCGTGCGCAGCCAGGTGAGCAGGTCGTCGGCGCTGCCGTCGAGCAGCGCGCAGCGCACGAGCGCCAGCAGCCCGCGCCCGAGCGCGGTGTGGCCGAACGCGATCCTGCGCTCGAGCGCGTACGGGATCCCGTACGCGCCGAACACCTGCTCTACGAGCGCGGCGCTCCGCTCCGGCGCGCGGAACGCGACGGCGATCTCCTCGGCCGGCCTCCCGTCGCGCAACAGCGCGAGCACCTCGGCCGCGACGAGCTCGACCTCGGCGCGCTCACCGCCGGCGGCGAGCAGGCGCACCGCGCCGCCCGGCGCCACGCGGACCGGGTCCTCCTCGAACAGCCGGCGCTGGAGGTGGTCGAGCGCCGTACGCGCGGCCGGCGCGTAGTAGTCGGCGCGAGCCTGGAGCTGGACGTGGCGCGCCGCGAGCGGCGCCAGCGCGTTGACCGTGCCGGCACGACCGGCGAACGCGTGGCGCCCGGGCTCGAACGCCAGCGCGAGCGTGACCTCGGTCGTCGACGCGAGGGTTTCGACCGCGTGGACCTGCGCCTGCGTGAGGTCGTCGAAGCCGTACAGGAACACGGGCCGCGCGCCCCAGCTCCCGGGCGCGGCCGCGAGCGCGTCGAGCGCGCGCCACGCGAAGAGCTCCCGGTCGACGCGGTCGAGGTGGTCGAGCCCGCCCCGGTACTCGCGGTGGATCGCCGCGATCTCCTCGCCGCGTGCCATCCGCGCCGGGTCGTCCCCCGCCCACGCCCGCAGCGCACGGCCGAGACGTGGTGGGTCGACGCCCGCCCGACCGAGCTCCGCCAGCAGCTCTCCGGCCGCGCGGGCGAAGCCCGGCGACGCGGCCGAGGGAGCGAGCGCGCGCAGGCCCGCGCGTCGCACCGCCACGGCGACGAGCCGCTCGCGCGCGACCCGGCCGATCGTGCGCTGCCCGTAGCCGGCGCGCTCGGCGACGTGGTCGAGCAGGAGCGCGAAGGATCCGACCTCGACGCCGAGCACGACCCCCGCCGCGGCGAGCTCGCGCTGGTAGCGGTCGACGTCGGGCGCGGTGGGGACGATCAGCAGCGGCGCCGCGTCGCGCGCGGCGCGGACGGCGTCGAGGACGAGCTGGGCCTTGCCGGCGTTGGCGGGCCCCGTGATCAGCGTGAGCGGCATCGAGCCGCCCATCGTCGCGCAGCGAGGGGACGGCTGGCGGGGGCGCTCGCGCGACCCCGGATCTGCCTCAGGCTGCCTCGGAGGCGGGGCCCGGCGCGGCCGTCTCCTCCGTCGCCGTCTCGCCCTCCGGCGGCTTCGCCCCCTCCTTCGCCCACGGCTCGTCGAACTCGACGCGCCACCGGCCCTCCTCCGTCTGCGTCAGCGCGAGCTTCGCCCGGAACGAGCGCCCCGAGCGTCCCTTGAAGCCCGTGACCTGCTTCTCCGTGCGTCCGGTCCTGACCAGCTCTTTGACGATCGCGGCGGGGAGCGTCTTGCCGGCCTTCGCCTTCCAGATGACGAAGCCGCAGCCCGGATCCTCGCGCGACCAGCAGGAATAGCCCTTGCGGTTCTCGATCAGGTCGCGACCGCAGACCGGGCAGGGGCCGAGGTTGGCTCGCGGGATGCGCACGTCCTTGAGGCGCGCGTCGAGCTCGTGCACGGTGCCCTCGGCGAACTCGACGATCGCGTCCATGAACGTCGTCCGCGATTCCTCGCCGCGCTCGATCTTCGCGAGCCGGTGCTCCCACTCGCCCGTGAGCTGCGGTGAGGTCAGTGGGTGCTCGTCGAGCAGGCGGATCACGTTGAGGCCCTTCTCGGTGCAGACGAGCGCGCGGCCGTCGCGCTCGATGTAGCCGACCGCGATCAGCCGCTCGATGATGGCCGCGCGCGTGGCCGGCGTGCCGATCCCCGAGTCCTTCATGATCTCGCGCAGCTCGTCGTCGTCGACGAGCTTGCCCGCCGTCTCCATCGCGCCGAGCAGCGAGGCCTCGGAGTAGCGCCGCGGCGGCTTCGTCTCCTTCGCCAGCGCCTCGACCTTGCGCACGTCGGCGCGTTCGCCGTGCTCGAGCTTCGGGAGCGTCTGCTCCCCGCCCTCGTCGTCCTCGGCGCGCTCGGCGCCCTCGTCGGCGGTCTCGCCGTAAACGCCGCGCCAGCCGGGGACGACCAGCACCTTGCCGCGCGTGCGGAACACGTAGGACTCGACCGTCGTCTCGACGCGCGTGTTCTCGAACACCGCATCGGGATGGAAGACGGCGAGGAAGCGCTTTGCGACGAGGTCGTAGATCTTCAGGTCGTCGTCGCGCACCTTCCCCAGGCGCTGCTCGGAGTTCGTCGGGATGATCGCGTGGTGGTCGGAGACCTTCGCGTCGTCGACCACGCGCGCGAGCGGCAGCAGGTCGAGCGCGGTGACGTAGCGGGCGCCCGCGGTGTAGGGCTCGTTGGCACCGACGAGCTCGGCGATCGGCTTGATCTCCGCGACCATGTCGGAGGGCAGGAAGCGCGAGCTCGTGCGCGGATAGGTCAGCAGCTTGTGCTCCTCGTAGAGCCGCTGGGCGCTGCCCAGCGTGCGCTGGGCCGAGAAGCCGAAGCGGCCGTTGGCCTCGCGCTGGAGCGTGGTCAGGTCGTAGAGCAGCGGCGGGCGCTCGGTCTGCTCCTTCTGCTCGAGCTTCGTGATCGTGCCGACCTGGCCGCGGCACGCCGCGACGATCGCGTCGGCCTCCGCGGCGGTCGCGAGGCGCGGCTTGGCGCCGGCGTGGAAGCGGCCTTCGAAACGGCGCGCGCCCGCGGCCTCGAAGAGCGCGTCGACCAGCCAGTACGGCTCGGGCACGAAGGCGCGGATCTCCTCCTCGCGCCGCGCAACGAGCGCGAGCGTCGGCGTCTGCACGCGCCCGAGCGACACGGCGCCGTCGAACGACGACCGCAGCCGGATCGTCGCGGCGCGCGTCGCGTTCATGCCGACGATCCAGTCGGCCTCGCTGCGCGAGCGGGCGGCCGCCTCGAGCGAGGCCAGGTCCGCGCCCGGCCGCAGGCGACCGAACGCATCCTCGATCGCCGACTTCGTCATCGAGTTGAGCCACAGCCGCAGCACCGGCTTGCTCGCGCCCGCCTTCTCGTAGACCCACGCGAAGATCAGCTCGCCCTCGCGCCCGGCGTCGCAGGCGTTGACGACCTCCCCCACGTCGTCGCGCCCCAGCTGGCGTGTTACGACGGCCATCTGTTTCTTCGAGCGCTCGTCGCGCACGATCAGCTTGAACTTGTAGTCCGGCGGGACGATCGGCAGGTCGTCCATCTTCCAGCGCTTGAACTTCGGGTCGTAGAGCTCCGGCTCGGCGAGCTGGACGAGATGCCCGACCGCCCAGGTGATGACGTGGTCGTCGCTCTCCAGCCAGCCCTCGTGCTTGGCGAACGGGCCCGGCAATACGCGGGCGAGGTCCTGGCCGACGGAGGGTTTCTCCGCGATCACGAGGGTCTTGGACATCCGAGGCAGCCTAGTACACGCATCCGCGACCTCCGGCCCGGCGCACCTATCGGATGGTGGAATCAACCATCTAGCGCACGCACGGTCCGGTCGACACGGGCGCGCCGGCGCCGTCGAGCGCCCGGCGCACGCGGTCGTTCGGCACCCCCAGGCCGCGGTCGCGACCGCGGCGTGCCGTGGCGAAGACGGTCGTCAGCACGCGGCCGTCCGCCCCGACGACCGGGCCGCCCGAGTTGCCCGGCCGCAGCAGGCCGCGCAGCGTCGTGATGCTCCTGCGCACCGGGCCGCGGCCGTACGCGTCGACGGAGATCGTGCTGACCGTGGGCCCGAGGCGGGCCGGGCGCACGCGGTAGGGACCGTCGTTCGGGTAGCCGAGGATGGCTCCCGACGCCCCGGCGCGCGGTCGGGTCGCCAGGCGCAACGCCGGGGCGGCGAGCCCGTCGACGCGCAGCACCGCGACGTCGTTCTCGGGGTCGAAGCGCACGACCTGCGCGCGCATGCTCGGCGCTCGCCCTCCCACCTGGACGACCGTGTCGGTCTGACCGGCGACCACGTGCGCGTTCGTCACGACCAGGGCCGCGCCCGCCACCCAGCCCGATCCTTCGACGCCGAGCCCGCAGGCGCTGCCGAGCACGCGCACGACGCTCGCGGCGGCGGCGCGCACCTCGCGGTCGCGGGCGATGGCGGCCGTCGGCGGCGGGACCTGGAACGCCGGCCCCGCGACGCTCGGGAGCGGGTCGAAGCGCGCGAGCGCGCCGAGGATCGGCCCGGACGGCGGCAGGATGCCGTTGAGCTC
>DAIOGP010000086.1:0-6554 GCA_036745135.1 Solirubrobacteraceae bacterium | reverse complement strand
CCCGCGTCCGTCGGGTACGGCGGCCTGTCGCGTGGTATCGGCCGCTTCCCTTCGAGCGACTCGAGCAGCGCCGACTCCTCGCCGCAGACGTAGAGCACCGCCGCGCGCCGCACGACGATATCGAACCCGTCGCCGAGCAGCCCGTCGCTGACGAGCCCGTCGCTAACGAGCCCGTCGCGGACGAGGAGCCCACGTCCGGCTTCTCCTTCGACAGCGAGCCCCGCCCGCGGGACGAGAACGACGCAGCGACCCCGCAGTCCGAGTCCGCGGTCGGCGCGATCATCGCCGGCGCACGCCGGCGCTCGGAGCGGCAGGGGTCGCGGCGCCAGGGCAAGCGCAAGCGCTCGCGCCGGCCCGGCGAGGCAGGCGAGACCGCCGGCGAGCCCAAGGCCGCCCGTCGCCTCAGCGCGCCCAACATCAAGCTCTCCAAGCCCAGCATCAAGCTCCCGACGGCGGGCCTCAAGCTGTCCGGCAGCAACGGGTCCGGCGGCCGCGGGCGCCTGATCGCGCTCGGCGCGGTCGCCGTCGTCGCCGCCGGCGGCTTCGCCTTCACCCAGCTGAGCGGTTCCGACGACGGCGCAAGCACCCCGTTCAAGCCGGTCGTCGCCACCGGCGGCGCCCAGTCGACGCCCGCGCAGGCCACCACCAAGCCCGGCGCGAAGCCGGCGGCCGCCAAGCCGGCCGCGACCAAGCCCGCCACGTCTGCTGCCAAGCCCACCGTGCCCGCCGGCTACACCACCGTCGCCTCGGCGCCGGGCGGCTTCGTCGTGGGCGCTCCGGCCGGCTCCAAGCCGACCGTCAACGGCTCGCTCGTCACGTTCCGGTCGGTCGACGGATCGCGCGCATACGCGGTCAGCGGCGACCGGCGCGACCGCGCCACGCTGCGCCAGGTCGCCGACAAGCTCGCCGCGAGCTACCGCGCCAGGTACCGCACCGCCGACGTGCAGGTCCGCGCCGCGGGCGCCGACGCGCTGCGCGTGCGCGGCGCCGCCGGCCGCGGCAAGAACGCGCGGGCGCTGCAGGCCGAGATCTTCCGGCCGGCCGGCTCGAGCCGCGGCGTGTTCGTCGTGCAGACGATCGTCAAGGGCGACGCCAAGAGCGCCGCCGCCGAGTTCGACGCGGTCCGCGCCTCGCTGCGCCCACGCGCCGACTTCGCCGCCTACGTGGCACGCGTCAACGGCCTGTGCACGAGCGAGCTGCGCCGCTTCAAGGGGATCCGCAAGCCGGCCTCGGCCGATCGCATGCTGCCCTACCTGAAGCGCGCGGCGGCGCTCGCGAGCGCGGCCGACACGAAGCTCGCGGCGATCAAGCCGCCCGCCGAGCTGGCACCCGTCCACAGCGGGTACGTCGAGCTCAGCAAGCGCGGGACGGCGCTGATCGGAACGCTTCTCACCGACGCCAAGGCCGGCCCGTCGCCGAGCCTCAAGGCCGAGGTTGGCGCGCTCGTGAGCCTCGGCAAGCTCCAGCTGCAGCAGGCCAAGAGCCTCGGCTTCGACGCCTGCGCGTCGCCCGTCACCGCGTAGCCACCGCAGGGAACGCGCCGCGGGAGGCGCCGCCGGCCGCGCGCTACGCTGGCCGGAATGCCGCTGAGCGCCTTCACCCCGCGCGTGCGCGAGTGGTTCGCCTCCGCCTTCGCCGAGCCGACGGCCGCGCAGGCGCAGGCGTGGCCCGCCATCGCGACCGGCGACCACGTGCTGATCTCCGCGCCGACCGGCTCGGGCAAGACCCTCGCCGCGTTCCTCTGGGGGCTCGACCGGCTCGCCGCGGACCCGCTGCCCGAGGGTGAGCGCCGCACGCGGCTCGTCTACGTCTCGCCGCTCAAGGCGCTCTCCTACGACATCGAGCGCAACCTGCGCGCACCGCTGCGCGGGATCGGCGCGGACATCCGCGTGGGCCTGCGCACCGGCGACACCCCCCAGCGCGAGCGCCAGGCGATGCTCAAGGAGCCGCCCGACGTGCTCATCACGACGCCGGAGTCGCTCTACCTGATGCTGACCTCGCGCGCCCGCGAGATCCTCGAGGGCGCCGAGTGGGTGATCCTCGACGAGATCCACGCGGTCGCGCAGACCAAGCGCGGCGCGCACCTCGCGATCACGCTCGAGCGACTCGAGGCGCTCGCCGGGCGCGAGCTCCAGCGCATCGGCCTCTCGGCGACGCAGAACCCGCTCGAGGAGGTCGCCCGCTTCATGGTCGGGCCGCGACGACGCTGCACGATCGTCGACACCGGCGTGCGCAAGCCGCTCGACCTCGCGATCCACGTTCCGGTCGAGTCGATGGTCGAGCCCGACCAGGGCGACGACCTCGACCCGCTCGCCGGCGGCGAGGCCACGCGCCGCTCGATCTGGCCCGCGATCTACCCAGAGCTGCTGAAGCTCGTGCGCGCGCACCGCTCGACGATCGTCTTCGTCAACAACCGCCGCGGCGCCGAGCGCCTGGCGCTGCGCCTCAACGAGCTCGCGGCGGCGGAGGACGACGCGGCGGAGCTGCCGGCGGGCGCCGAGATCGCGCGCGCGCACCACGGGTCGCTCGCGCGCGAGGAGCGGCTCGTCGTCGAGGAGCTGCTCAAGTCGGGGCGGCTGCCCTGCCTCGTCGCCACGTCCAGCCTCGAGCTGGGCATCGACATGGGCGCCGTCGACCTCGTGCTGCAGGTCGAGTCGCCGAAGTCCGTCTCGCGGGGCCTGCAGCGGATCGGGCGCGCGGGCCACTCGGTCGGCGAGACGAGCAAGGGCAGGATCTTCCCCAAGTTCCGCGCCGACCTGCTCGAGTGCGCCGTCGTGGCGCAGCGGATGCGCGCCGGGCTGATCGAGACGACCGTCGTGCCGCGCAACCCGCTCGACGTGCTCGCCCAGCAGATCGTCGCGATGGCGGCGATGGAGGACCTCTCCGTCGACGACCTGCACGCGCTCGTGACGCGCACGCACACGTACGCCGAGCTCTCGCGCGAGCAGCTCGAGAACGTGCTCGACATGCTCGACGGGCGCTATCCGTCGGAGGAGTTCAGCGAGCTGCGCGCGCGGATCGTCTGGGACCGGCTCGCGGGCACGGTGCGCGCGCGCAAGGGCGCGCAGTCGCTCGCGATCGCCAACGCCGGCACGATCCCCGACCGCGGGCTCTTCTCCGTGAACCTGCCCGACGGGCGGCGCGTGGGCGAGCTCGACGAGGAGATGGTCTACGAGGCGCGCCCGGGGCAGGTGTTCCTGCTCGGGGCGTCGAGCTGGCGGATCGAGGAGATCGGGCGCGACCGCGTGATCGTCACGCCCGCGCCGGGCGTGCCGGGCGCCGTGCCGTTCTGGCGCGGCGACGGCGTCGGGCGGCCGAAGGAGCTCGGCGAGGCGATCGGCGCGTTCGCGCGCTGGGCGGTCGACCAGCCGGCCGAGCTGCTCGAGCGCGACTACGACCTCGACGCCAACGCGGCCTCGAACCTGCTCGCCTTCCTGCGCGAGCAGCAGGACGCCACGCGCGTGATCCCGTCGGATCGCACGATCGTCGTCGAGCGCTTCCGCGACGAGATCGGGGACTGGCGGCTGTGCGTCCTCTCCCCCTACGGCGGGCGCATCCACGCCGCCTGGGGGCTCGCGCTCTCGGCGCGGATCCGCGACGAGTTCGGGCTCGAGTCCGACGCGATCTGGTCCGACGACGGGATCGTCGTGCACCTGCCCGACGCGGACGAGCCTCCCGGGGCCGAGCTCGTGCTCGTCGATCCCGACGAGCTCGAGGACCTGGTCGTGCGCGAGCTCGGCGGCTCGGCGCTGTTCGGCGCGCGCTTCCGCGAGAACGCGGCGCGCGCGCTGCTGATCCCGCGCGCCTACCCGGGGCGCCGCACGCCGCTGTGGCAGCAGCGGCTCAAGTCGCAGTCGCTGCTCGAGGTCGCCAAGCGCTACGGCGAGTTCCCGATCGTGCTCGAGACCTACCGCGAGTGCCTGCGCGACGTGCTCGACGTCCCGGGGCTCGAGTCGCTGCTGCGCGGGCTGCACTCGCGCGAGCTGTCGCTGGTCGAGGTGGAGACGCAGACCGCCTCTCCGTTCGCCTCCTCGCTGCTGTTCGACTACGTCGCGACCTACATGTACGAGGGCGACACGCCCAACGCCGAGCGGCGCGCCGCCGCGCTCGCGCTCGACCGCGACCTGCTGCGCGAGCTGCTGGGCCAGGAGGAGCTGCGCGACCTGCTCGACCCGGCCGCGCTCGAGCAGGTCGAGGCCGACCTCCAGCACCTCTCGGAGCGCACGCAGGCCGCGACCCGCGACGCGCTGCACGACGTCCTGCGCCGCGTCGGCGACCTCACGCTCGCCGAGGCCGCCGCGCGCGTCCTGCCGGGCGTCGACGCCGGGACGATGCTCCAGGAGCTGCGCGACGAGCGGCGCGTGATCGTGCTGCGCATCGCCGGCGAGGAGCGCTGGGTGCCGGCCGAGGACGCGGGCCTCTACCGCGACGCGCTCGGCGCCGTCCCCCCGGGCGGGCTGCCCGAGGCGTTCCTCGACGACGTCCCCGACGCGCTCACGCGCCTGCTGCGCCGCTACGCGCGCACGCACGTGCCGTTCACGACCGGGGAGGTGCGCGCCCGCTACGGGCTCGACCCCTCGGCGCCGCTGCGCGAGCTCGAGCGCGACGGCGGGCTCGTGCGCGGCGAGCTGCGCCCGGGCGGCGCCGAGCGCGAGTGGTGCGATCCCGAGGTGCTGCGGCGGCTGCGGCGGGCGTCGCTGGCGGTGCTGCGCAAGGAGATCGAGCCCGCCGACCAGCGCGCGTTCGCGCGCTTCCTGCCCTCGTGGCAGGGCGTCGACCGCCACCCGCCCGGCGGGGCCGGCGTCGACCGGCTGCGCGAGGTGCTCGTCCCGCTCCAGGGCCTGGCGCTCCCGGCCGAGGTCTGGGAGCGCGACGTGCTGCCGCGGCGCGCGGGCGCCTACTCGCCGAGCTGGATCGACCAGCTCTGCGCCGCGGGCGAGCTCGTCTGGATCGGCGCCGGCGCGCTCGGGCGCACGACCGGACGCGTGGCGCTCTACTTCCGCGAGGACGTCGCGCTCGTCGGGCCGCCGCCGACCAAGGGCGAGCGCCCGTCCGAGCCCGAGCACGACGCCGTGCGGGCGCGGCTCGCGGCCGGGGCGTGCTTCTTCACCGACCTGCTGAGCGACGTCGCCCTCGTCCCGGAGGCGCTGCAGGAGGCGCTGTGGGACCTCGTCTGGGCGGGCGAGGCGACCAACGACGCCTTCGCCCCGCTGCGCGCGCCGCGCCTGACGCTGGCGCGCGCGCAGCGCGAGCGGGCCGCGCGCGCGAGCCGGCGCTTCGCCTCCCGCCGGCGCGGCGCGCAGGCCCAGGTCCAGGGACGCTGGTCGCTCACGGCGCCGCTCTTCCGCGACGCACCGGAGATCGGCGCGCGCCGGCGCGCGACGGCCGAGCTGCTGCTCGAGCGTTACGGCATCCTGACCCGCGAGCAGGTGCTCGCCGAGGGGATCCCCGGGGGCTTCTCGGCCCTCTACGACCAGCTCGCGACGCTCGAGACGCTCGGCGTGGCCCGGCGCGGCTACTTCGTCGAGGGGCTCGGCGGCGCGCAGTTCGCGCTCCCCGGCGCCGTCGAGCGGCTGCGCGCGCAGCGCGAGCAGGAGGAAGCGCCGCTCGTGCTCGCCGCCAACGACCCGGCGCAGCCCTACGGCGCAGCGCTGCCGTGGCCGCGCCGCGAGGGCGACGAGGACCGCCGGCGCCCGGCGCGCACCGGCGGCGCGTACGTGGTGCTCGCCGGGGCCGAGCCCGTGCTCTACCTCGAGCGCGGCGGGAAGGGGCTCGCGACGCTCGTCGAGCCCGACGACCCGCGCCTCGAGCCGGCATTCGGCGCGCTCGCCGAGCACGTCCAGCGCGGCCGGCTGAAGCGGATCGCGCTCGAGCGCGTCGACGGCGAGCCGGTCGTGGGGTCGCCGTGGGAGGCGCGCCTGATCGAGCTCGGCTTCCGCGCCGGGCCGCGCAAGCTGACGCTCAGCGCCTGAGTCCGGCTGGGGCTGTCGGCGAGCCCGTGTCGGCGGGCGTCTACATTTGATCGATGCCCGAGGGCGACACGATCCTGCACGCGGCCAACCGCATCCGCCCGGTGCTGGTCGGCCAGGTCCCGGACGAGATCCTCACCCCGCACCCGCGCCACGCGCGCGACCGCTGGCCCGAGCGCCTGGCCGGGCGCTCCGTGCGCGCCGTCGACGCCCACGGCAAGCACCTCTTCCTGCGCTTCGACGATGGGCTGACGCTGCACTCGCACCTGCGCATGACCGGCATGTGGGGGGTCTACGGGACGGGCCAGCGCTGGCGGCGCTCGCCGCGGCGCGCCTGGCTCGTCCTGCGCGCTCGCGGCCAGGAGGTCGTGCAGTTCGACGGGCCGGTGCTCGAGCTCATGACCGACTCGCGCACGCGCTTCGACAGCCGCCTCGCCGCGCTCGGGCCCGACGTGCTCGCCGAGGAGTTCGACGCGGAGCGCTTCCTGCGCCGGCTGCGCGAGGGCGACCCCACGCGCGGCATCGGGGACGCGCTGCTCGACCAGCGCACGCTCGCCGGGATCGGGAACCTGTGGAAGGCCGAGG
>DAIOGP010000085.1:0-6572 GCA_036745135.1 Solirubrobacteraceae bacterium | reverse complement strand
AGCGCGGATACGTGCCGGCGATCAGGACGGCGAGCAGCGCGAACAGCCACACGAGGCCGCCGGGGATCCACAGCAGCGCGAGCACCAACGCGTTCGGGATCGAGTAGATCACCCGCAGCAGCGCGGAGCCGACCGTGTGGGCGCCTTCGGGGCGGACCTCGTAGTGCACGAGCTGCTCGGGGCGCCGCGTCGGGAAGCGGTCGGTCACGAACGCCAGATAGGCGGAGATCGCCGCCAGCCAGCGCAGCAGCGCGGCGAGCCGCGGCGCGTCCTCGGCGAGGAAGCGGCCCGAGGCCTTCGCCGAGAGCAGCGCCGCCGCGACCGTCGGCAGCAGCAGGTAGAGCAGCCCCGGCCCCCAGCCCGACGAGTAGTAGCGCGTGCTGCCGTCGCCGACGACGACCGTGGTCCCGCCGACCGAGCCGAGCAGCACGAAGATGAAGATGCGCAGGAAGATCTGCGGGCGGTCGAACCGTGCCGGGCGCTCGGCGTCGAAGCTGACCGGATAGCCCTGCTGGGCAGAGGCGCCGAGGGTGGTGTCGGCGTCGCCGGGAGCGTCGGGGGCGTCCATCGCGAGCAGGCTCGACGATCGCCCCGCGGCGCGCATCCGCAGCCCGCCACGCCCCCTCTGCGGCGGACTACGGATCGGCTCGGCAGCGGCGCGATTCCGTTCGCGCGCGAGCTACGCTGGCGTGCAGCACGGCGCGCGCGAAGCGGCATGGCGCGGGCTCAAGTTCCGCGCCGAAGCGGCCGACGCTCCTCGTGCGCACCCCACAACGACCAGGGAGCCCCACCCGCACATGAGCTCACGAATCGCACAACGCGAGCAGCGCCGCGCCGAGCGCGAGGCGCAGGAGCAGGCGAGTCTCGCCCAGCAGCGCCGGCGTCGGCGCATGTGGCTGCTGCTCGGTGGCGTCGGCGTCGCCGTCGCGATCCTCGCGATCGCCATTGCCGTCAGCCAGAGCGGCTCGAAGAAGAGCAGCTCGGCGAAGGGCCCGGTCGACGGCGCGGCCGAGAGCAACGCGCTGTTCGCCGGCATCCCGCAGCGCGGCACCGCGGTCGGCGATCCCAAGGCGCCCCTGACCCTGCAGGAGTTCGCCGACGCGCAGTGCCCGTTCTGCGCGCAGTACGCCACCGACGTGATGCCGGAGATCGTCAAGCGCTACGTGCGGACCGGGAAGGTCCGCATGGTGTTCCAGCCGCTCGCGTTCATCGGCGAGGACTCGGTCCGCGGGGCCCGCGCCGCGCTCGCGGCCGGCGACCAGGGCAAGCTGTGGACGTTCCTCGACCTGATCTACCACAACCAGGGCGCCGAGAACAGCGGTTACATGTCCGACGGGTTCCTGCGGCGCATCGGCGCTGCGATCCCGGGGCTCGACGTCGCGCGGATGCTGGGGGCGCGCAACGCGCCGACCGTCGACCAGGCGCTGAGCACGGCGAGCACGCAGGCGAGCGGGTTCGGGATCGACTCGACGCCGTCGTTCGTGCTCGGTCCCACGGGCAAGCCGGGGGTCGAGCTGACCGTCAACCAGCTGACCGTCGAGGAGCTCACCGGCCCGATCGACGCCGCGCTCAAGAAGGTCGGATGAGCGACGTCGCCGAGGCCACCGCGACCGTCGCCCGCGTCGGCGCGGCGCCGGTCGATCGCGCCGACGCGCGCCTGCGCGCCGCGATGGTCGCGTTGACCGCGATCGGTCTCGGCATCGCCGGCTACCTGACCTACATCCACTACGCCGGCATCGCCCCCGTGTGCGCGATCAACGGCGGCTGCGAGAAGGTCCAGTCCTCGCGCTACGCGGAGATCGTCGGCGTGCCCGTCGCCCTGATCGGGCTGCTCGGCTACACGGCGATCGGCGCCACGCTGCTCGTGCCCGGCGACCGCGGGCGCCTCGCCGGCGCGTTCCTGACGCTCGGCGGGCTGGCGTTCAGCCTCTATCTGACCTACCTCGAGCTGTTCCAGATCAAGGCGATCTGCCAGTGGTGCGTGGGCAGCGCCGTCGTGATGACGGCGCTCACCGCGCTCGCGTTCCGGCGCGCGCTGCGCGTCGACCCGGACTGAGCAGCACCCCGCCGGACGGCCTTCCGAGGCCCGAGGTGCCGATGGGCCGACCGACCGTCCTCGGGAGCGCTGCTAGTCCTCGTAGGGCACGAAGTCGCGCTTGCGCGCGCCGCACACCGGGCACATCCACGTCGACGGGATGTCGTCGAACGCGGTGCCCGGCGGGATGCCCCCGTCCGGGTCCCCCTCGGCGGGGTCGTAGATCAGCCCGCAGCTCTCGCAGATCCAGCGCTGCGTCGCCGTGACCGTCGAGCTCATGCCGCCACCGCCGGGAGGCCGACGCCGATCACCTTGAGCCGCCGGCTGAGCGCCGTGAACGCGAACTCGTTGATCTGCGCGCTGGTGTAGCCGAGGATCCCCCATTCCTCGTCCGGGTTCAGGCCCTTCGGGACGAGCACGAGCGCCGCGACGGGCAGCAGCTCGACGAGCTTGTCCTGGATCCGCCGCGCGTGCCCGGGGTCCTTGGCCTTCTGCTGCAGGAACCACGTGCCATAGGCGACGTGGCGGTGCTCGTCCTGGGAGATCTTGCGGAATCCCTCGAGGAACCCGGGCAGCACACCCCGCTGCTCGAAGAACTCGGTGATGAAGAACTGGCCGGTCAGCGCGAGCGTCCCCTCGATGACCATGTGGTACGTGGTCACGAAGTCGATCTTGGCCTCGATGTCGGCCGGGTTCTCGATCAGGCGCCGCTCGGCGTCGACCAGGTGCTCGTCGAACAACGTGACGAACGCGTCGTTGAGATCGTGGCGCGCGCGCTCGAGCCGGTCCTCGAACGTGCCGTCGTAGCCGATCACCTGCGCGTAGAAGTTGTTGAAGTGCTGCGCGTGGCGCGCCTCGTCGACCTGCTGGGTCGTGAGGTACGCCTCCTCGCTCTGGCTCTCGTAGGCCATGACGAGGCCGGAGAACTGCGTCGTCACGCGCTCCTCGCCGACGAAGAACGAGGAAAGGTTCCAGGCGAAGTGGCCCTTCTCCTGGTCGGAGAAGTTCTGCCAGTCCGTCCGGTCCTGCGTGAAGTCGATCGTGTGCGAGGACCACGGCTGGCGCTCCCAGAGCTCGTAGAGCTGCTGTGGGTCCATCAGCGTGACGCCGGCCAGCTTCGAGTCGTCGGTCATCGTGCCGACGTCTCCCTGGCTGGTCAGATCGAGGAGCGTTGCCATGCGGGGCCTCCGGTGACGCGGGACGGGACGTTCGCGAGGCCGGGATTCAACAGCGCGTTTGACACCCTGTCAAGTCGACGCGTAGATTGTGGGCATGACGCCGCTCGGCACCCGCCCCGGCGCGCGCACGGATCGGCGCGCCGCGATCGAACGCGACGTCCTCGACGCGACCGAGGCGCTGCTCGCCGCGGGCGCGTCGTTCGGCGAGTTGAGCGTCGAGCGGATCGCGACGCGCGGCGGCATCTCGCGCACCGCGTTCTACTTCTACTTCCGCGACAAGCGCGAACTGCTCATGCGCCTCACCGAGGACGTCTCCGAGCAGCTCTACGCCGAGGCCGAGCGCTGGTGGGGCGGCGAGGGCGACGGCGCACGCGCGCTCGAGGCGGCGCTGCGGAAGATCCTCGCGATCTACGCGCAGCACGGCGCGGGGCTCCGCGCCGTCGTCGAGGCCGCCGCCAACGACGAGCAGGTCGCGCAGTTCTGGCGCGCGCTGCTCGGCCGCTTCGCCGACGCGACGCGCGCGCGCATCGAGGCCGAGCACGGCCCCGAGCCGGCCGCCGAGATCGCGTTCGCCCTCGTCTGGATGACCGAGCGCGCCTGCTACCAGCGGCTCGCGGTCGGGCAGAGCCCGACGGACCCCGCCTTCGCCGAGGGACTCGTGGGCGTGTGGGTCAGGGGGATTTACGGGGGTTGAGTCGCGGTGGGGCAGTGTGGGCTCGAGTTGACAGTTGACAGCTGGCAGACGCCGGCTGAGCTGTGGCAGGCAGACGCGGGCTCGAGTTGACAGTTGACAGCTGGCAGACGCCGGCTCAGCTGCGACAGGCAGGCGTGGCCCGAGTTGCCAGTTGACAGCTGGCAGACGCCGGCTGAGCTGCGGCAGGCATGGCGTGGGCTCGGCGTGTGGCTCCTGGCTCATGTCACCACCATGGCCACTGGCGCTCCCTGCCCCTTCTCGCCTCCCAAACTGTCAACTGTCAACTGTCAACTGACCAGCTGCCAACTGCCAACTGCCAACTGTCAACTCGCCCCCATCAACTCCCCCGCATCACTCAACACCTCGCCCATCCGCTCGACGATCGCGTCGAGGACGGCGGCGTCGGAGATCAGTGGCGGGGCGATCTGGAGCACCGCGTCGCCGCGGTCGTCGGCGCGGGCGATCAGGCCGGCCTCGCGCAGGCGCCCGGGCATGAAACCGCGCAGCAGGCGCTCGCGCTCGTCGGCGTCGTAGCGCGTGTTGGCCGCGTCCTTGACGAGCTCGACGGCCCAGAAGAAGCCGGCGCCGCGGACGTCGCCGACGATCGGCAGCGCGCGCAGCTCGTCCAGGCGCGCGGCGAGATGGCCCTCGAGGCCGCGCACGTTCTCGAGCACGCCGTCGCGCTCGAAGATCGCGAGGTTCTCGAGCGCGATCGCCGCGGCGACCGGGTGGCCGCCGAACGTGATGCCGTGCAGCAGCGCCTGCTTGTCGCGGTAGAGCGGCTCGGCGACGCGCTCGGACACGAACACGGCGCCCATCGGCGCGTACGCCGAGGTGATGCCCTTCGCCGCGGTGATCAGGTCGGGCACGACCTCGTAGCGCTCGGACGCGAACAGGTGGCCGAGGCGCCCGAAGCCCGCGATCACCTCGTCCGCGCACAGCAGGATCCCGTACCGGTCCGCGATCGCGCGCAGGCCCGGCCAGTAGCCCGCCGGCGGGGTCAGGCAGCCGCCGGCGTTCTGCACCGGCTCGGCGATGATCAGCGCGACCGTGTCGGGGCCTTCGCTGACGATCGCGGCCTCGACCTCCGCGAGCAGGCGCGCGCAGAAGGCCGCCTCGTCGTCGCCGTCGGGCGCGCGGAACCGGTTCGTGTTGGAGACGTGGGTGACCGGGATCGCCGGCGGCCCGAAGGGCTCCTTCATCCCCGGCACGCCCGTGAACGAGAGCGCGCCCAGCGTGACGCCGTGGTAGGCGATGTCGCGCGCGATCGCCTTTGTGCGCTGCGGCTCGCCGTTGGCGAGGTGGTAGTGGCGCGCCAGCTTCCACGCCGCCTCGACCGACTCCGAGCCGCCATTGGTGAAGAAGATCCGGTTCAGGTCGCCCGGCGTGCGCTGCGCGAGCTGCTCGGCGAGCTCGATCGCGGCCGGGTGGGCCGTGCCCCAGTTGGTGTTGAAGGCGAGCGTCGTCAGCTGCTTGGAGGCCACGGCGGCCATCGCCTCGCCGTAGGAGTAGCCGATCTGGGCGCAGAAGAGGCTCGAGAGCCCGTCGATGTAGCGCTTGCCGGTGGTGTCGAAGACGTACGGGCCCTCGCCGCGCTCGAGCACGAGCAGCTCGGGCTTGCCCGCCCCGAAGGCCCCGTTGCGCGTGAAGTGCAGCAGCAGGTGATCGTGCGCGGCCTCCTGCAGGCGCTCGTGGGCGGTCAGCTCCATCGCGAGGTCACCACCTTCTTGCGCGTGTAGAACTCGACCGCGTCGTGGCCGTTGGAGTGCAGGTCGCCGTCGATCGAGTCCTTCCAGCCCGAGAACGGGAACCACGCGACCGGCGCCGCGACGCCGATGTTGACGCCGACCATGCCGGCCTCGACGCCGAAGCGGTACGCGCGCGCGGCGCCGCCCGACGAGGTGAAGATCACCGACGCGTTGCCGTAGCGGCTCGCGTTGACCCACTCGATCGCGCTGTCGAGGTCGGGCTCGCGCACGACGGCGAGCACCGGGCCGAAGAGCTCCTCGCGCGCGAGGCGGCTGCCCTCGGGCGCCTCGTCGAGGATCGTCGGCCCGAGCTCGGCGCCGCCGGCGCCGCCGCCGGTGCGCCCGTCGAGGACGAGCCGGGCGCCCTCGGCAAGCGCGTGGTCGATCTCCCCCTCGAGGCGCTCGCGCGCGTGTGGCGAGACGACCGGGCAGACGTCGGTGGCGGGATCGGCGCCGTCGCCGACCTTCAGCGCACGCGCGGCCGCGACGATCCGCTCGAGCGAGGCGTCCTGCTCGGCGGGCGAGCCCACGAGCACGGCGACCGAGCCGGCGAGGCAGCGCTGCCCGGCCGCGCCGAACGCCGAGTTCATCACCCCGGCCGTCATCAGCCCGGGGTCGGCATCCGGCATCACGACCATCGAGTTCTTGGCGCCGCCGAGCGCCTGCACGCGCTTGCCCGTCTCGGCCGAGCGCGTCGCGATGTAGCGCGCCGTCTTGGCGGAGCCCACGAACGACACGGCGTCGATCCCCGGGTGGTCGAGGATCGCGTTGACGGCGTCGTGCGCGCCGAGGACGAGGTTGACGACGCCCGTCGGGATCTCGTCGATCGCGTCGATCAGCTCCATCATCCGGCGCGAGGGCAGCGGGTCCTGCTCGGAGGGCTTGAGGATGAAGGTGTTGCCGCAGCCGATCGCGTA
>DAIOGP010000084.1:0-6666 GCA_036745135.1 Solirubrobacteraceae bacterium | reverse complement strand
ACCTGCCCAAGGGCTACCAGATCTCCCAGTACGACATCCCGCTCTGCAGCGGCGGGCGCCTCGGCGACGTTCGCATCCATCGCGTCCACCTCGAGGAGGACGCGGCGAAGCTGATCCACGTCGGCCAGTCGGGCCGGATCCACGGCTCGGACCAGAGCGTCGTCGACTTCAACCGCGGCGGCACCCCGCTGGTCGAGATCGTCACCGAGCCCGACGTGCGCTCGGGCGAGCAGGCCCGCGAGTGGCTGACCCTGCTGCGCACGACGTTGCGCCAGCTCGGCGTGAGCGACGTGAACATGGACGAGGGCTCGCTGCGCTGCGACGCGAACATCTCGATCAGGCCGGTCGGCAGCACCGGGCTCGGCACGAAGACGGAGCTCAAGAACATGAACTCGTTCCGCTTCCTCGAGCGCGGCATCAACGCCGAGATCGCGCGCCAGACCGCGCTGGTGCAGGCCGGTGGGGTCGTCGTGCAGGAGACGCTCCACTACGACCCCGCGACGGACACGCTGACGCCGCTGCGCTCCAAGGAGGAGGCGCACGACTACCGCTACTTCCCGGAGCCCGACCTCGTCCCGGTGCAGCCGACGGCCGCGATGCTGGAGGCCGCGCGCGCCGCGCTGCCCGAGCTGCCGGCGGCACGCGCCGAGCGCTACGAGCGCGCGCTCGGGCTGCTGCCGGAGTCCTCGCGGCTGCTGGCGTTCCGCTCGGAGCTCGGCGATTGGTTCGAGGTCGCGCTCGCCGCGGGCGACGCGCCCGCGCAGCCGCTCGCGAACTGGGTCGGCGGCGAGCTCGTCGCACTGATCGGCGACGGCGATCCCGCCGACACGAAGCTCGCGCCCGCCGCGCTGTCGGCGCTCGTCGCGATGGTCGCGGAGAAGCGGGTCACGCACGGCAACGCCAAGCGGGTGCTCGAGCGGCTCGTCGCCGAGGGCGGCGATCCGGCAGCGTTGATCGAGGCCGAGGGGCTGGGGGCGCTGGCGGACGACGACGAGCTGGCGCAGATCGTCGCGGCCGCGATCACCGCCAACCCGGACGCGGCAGAGCGCATCCGGGCCGGCAAGGAGCAGGCGATTGGGGCGATCGTCGGCCACGTCATGCGCGAGACCAAGGGCCGCGCCGACGGCGGCGAGGTCACGCGCCTCGCCCGCGAGCAGCTCGGCGTCTAACCCGCTCGGGCGCGCCGAGCGCGAGCGATCACGCAGCCGCCTCCGCCAGCTCGGCGCGCGCCGACGCGGCGTGCGCGCGGCTGTCCGTCGTGCGAATCAGCACGAGCAGCATGACGATGCCGAGCAGCGCGAAGCCGGCGCCGGCGAGGAACGCCGACTGGAAGCCCTCGGTCAGCGCGCGCGCATCGGGCCGCGCCGCGCCGGCGACCGATGACGTCCGCGAGGTGGCGATCGCGGCGAGCACCGCGAGCCCGAGCGCGCCGCCGATCTGCTGCGAGGTGTTGATCAGCCCGCTCGCGAGGCCGGCCTCCCGCTCGCGGATCCCGCTGACGGCCGCGATCGTCACGGGGACGAACGAGAAGCCCAGGCCGATCGCCGCGAGCAGGGACGGGAACAGGACGTCGGCGACGTAGCCGCCGTCGGCCGAGACGCGCGAGAACCACAGCAGCCCGGCGGCGATGAAGCCCAGGCCGACGCCCAGCACCGGCTTGTAGCCGAAGCGCGTCACGAGCTGGGAGGCTCCGCCGGCCGCCAGCACGATCGTCACGGCGAGCGGCAAGTAGGCGAAGCCCGCCTTCAGCGGCCCGTAGCCGAGCACCTGCTGGAGGTAGAGCGAGATGAAGAAGAACATCGAGAACAGCGACGCGCCGACCAGCACGCCGACGACGTTGGCGCCGGTCAACGTCCGCAGGCGGAAGATCGAGAAGGGGACGAGCGGCTCGGCCGCGCGGCGCTCGATCACCACGAACGCGACCAGCAGCGCCGCCGCGGCGGCGAACATACCGATCGTGCGCGTCGAGCCCCAGCCGGCGCGGTTCGCGTCCACGATCGCGTAGGCGAGCAGCGAGAGCCCGCCGGTGACGGTGATCGCGCCGGCCACGTCGAAGCTGCGGCGGGCGACCTGGCGCCGGCTCTCGGCGATCAGCCGCGGCGCGAGCAGCGCGGCGCCGATGCCGATCGGCGCGTTGACGAACAGCACCCAGCGCCAGTTGAGCGCGTCGGTCAGCACTCCGCCCAGCAGGACCCCGGCGGCCCCGGCGCTGCCCGCGACCGCGCCCCAGATCCCGAGCGCCTTGTTGCGCTCGAGGCCGTCGGTGAAGATCGTCGTGACGATCGAGAGCGCCGCGGGGGAGAGCAGCGCGCCGCCGAGCCCCTGCAGCGCGCGCGCGGCGATCAGCTGGGTCTCGTTCTGCGCGAAGCCCCCGGCGAGCGAGGCGAGGCCGAAGAGCAGCAGGCCGGCCATGAACACGCTGCGGCGCCCGAGCAGGTCGGCGATCCGCCCGCCGAGCAGCAGGAAGCCGCCGAACGCGAGCACGTAGCTGTTGACGACCCAGGGGAGGTTGTCCTGCGAGAAGTTCAACGCGCGGCCGATCGACGGCAGCGCGACGTTCACGATCGACGCGTCGAGGACGACCATGAACTGCGCCACGGCCAGGAGCCCGAGGGCGATCCAGCGGCGGGGGTCGGGTGCGGTGCTCGGTGTGCTCATCGTTGAACCTGCCTTCGCTCGCGGCTATAATCGGAACATGAAGTCCGGTTCGCAATATACGGAACCAGCGTTCCGCATGTCAAGTGAGACCGGCGCGGAGGTGTTCGTCGACGAACCGGCCGCGACCGAGCGCCCGATGCGCGCCGACGCCCGCCGCAACCGCGAGCGGATCCTCGCCGCCGCACGGACCTGCTTCGCCGAGCACGGCCTCGACGCCCAGGTCGACGACGTCGCCGCGACCGCCGGCGTCGGCGTGGGTACGGTCTACCGCCACTTCCCGACCAAGGACGCCCTGATCGAGGCGCTCGCCGACGAGCACTTCGCGTGGCTCGCCGAGCGGGCCCGCGCGGCGCTCGAGGAGCCCGATGCGTGGACCGCGCTGCACGACTTCCTGTGGGCGGCGGGACGCCATAAGCAGCACGACCAGGCGCTCGCCGAGGTCCTCGCCGCGGCGCCCGCCGAGGTGCGCAGCGCCGTGATCGGCCGCACGCGGCTCGACGCCGCGGTGGCGGCGCTCGTCGAGCGCGCCCAGTCCGCCGGCGCCGTGCGCGCGGACGCGCAGCCGGCGGACGTCGGCATGCTCATGTGCGCCCTCGGGCACGTGCGCGCGATGGGCATGGACTGGGAGCGCTACCTGAGGATCGTCATCGACGGCCTGCGCGCGACTTCCGCGGCGCCGAGTGACCCGGCGCCGCGCGCCGCGGGCTGACGACGCGCGTACCATCTCGGGAAGCGCCCATCCAACCGAGGAGGTCCTCATGTCGCGACTGATCCGCATGGACGAGACCGGCCACACGACGCTCGCGGAGTGGCGCGCCGAGGACCCCGCGGCGGTCGAGGTCGCCGTGGCCGCGTTCCGGCGCGAGCTCGACCAGGGCCACTTCGCCGTCGTCTCGACGGGCCCGGGCGCCGCGGAGCAGGTCACCGAGCTGCCGCTCGACGCGGACCTCGTGATCCTGCGCCGCCCGATCGCCGGCGGCTAGCCGCGTCGACGTGAGCGCCGCCCTCCCCGAGCGCGCGGACGTCCACTGGCGACCGCTCGCCGACGAGCGCTCGGTCGTGCGCGACGGCTGGCTGTGGACCGCGACGACCGCCGCGCACACGCTGCCCTTCATCGGCGCCGCCGGGGCGCTGATGGCGCTCGAGCCGCTCGCGTTCCCGGTAGCCGCGATGAGCGTGGCGCACGCGTGGGTCATTCCCGAGCTCTACGCGCGGCGCGGCGCCAACGTCGTCAAGCCGGCGCCGGGCGCCGGCGGTGCGGAGCCAGAGCGCGTGGCGCTCGGGTTGCTCGGCGACCTGCTCGGCCACGACGCGCGCGAGCTGCTCGCGCGGACCGGCCTCGCGCTCGAGCCCGGCAGCCTCGGCGTGTGGCTGCTCGGCCAGGCCGGGGCGCTGCTCGTGCGCCCGGGCGGTCGGCGCGTGCACTGCTACTGCGTGCGCGTGCCCGAGCCCGGTCTGCCGGCGGGCGACCGCGTCGCCCACCTGCTGCTGGCCCTACGGGCCGACGAGCACGGGTTCGCGACCGTGGCGAACCGGGCGTTCGCCGGCGCCACCTGGCGCGTGCGCCGGCGGCTGGGCCCGCGCCAGCGACCCGCGCTGGCCGTCGCCGTTGCCGCCTCCCGCCCGCGCTGACGCGTGCGCCCCCGCGTTGCGCCACGAGCGCGTGCCACGTTTCGCACCCCGCGGCGCCGATCTTTGGACGCGCGGACATGGCCGGGATCGGTCGCCTCGCCGATCATGCTCGGCATGAGCACGCGCCCGAACACCTCTCGCTACCTGCTGGTGCCGGAGTTCCCGGACGCGGAGGGCTCGCCGTCCGTGTCTCCCTGCGGCCAGCCCGTTCGACGGTTCCGTCTCGCCCGCCTGCACTTCGCGGGTCGCGCGGAGCACGCCGATCGCTACGCCTACCTCAAACGCACCCACGACTGATCGGGCGGCCCGTCGGCGAGCGCCTGCCGACGGGCCGCTCCGGTCGACTGGCTACGCTTCCCGCATGGGCGAGGTCGGCAAGTTCCGTGAGGCGTCCTCCGCGCTCGCGCGCCGCACGGTCGCCGTCGTCGTGCTGCTCGTCGTCGCGTGGCTCGTGCTCAAGCTCGTGATCGGGCTCGTCGCCACGGTCGCGTGGCTGGTCGTGGCGGCGGCCGCGGTCGTCGGCGTGGTCTGGGCGCTGCGCCAGTTCTGAGCCGCTGCCGTGTGGTATGTCGTGATCGCGCTCTGGTTCGGCCTCGCCGGCGGCATCGTGGGGCGCATCAAGGGCGGATCGTTCCTGCTCTGGTTCGCGATCTCGGGGCTCGTGCCGTTCTTCGGCCTGACCGCCGCGCTGCTCTACCGCTGGGACCGCGACGAGCCACGCCGCCGCTGCCCGAGCTGCGGGCGGGTGACCAAGCTCCACGACGCGCTGTGCGTGCGCTGCGGCGCCGAGCTCGACTTCCCGGACGAGACGCTGCCGCCCGAGTCGGCGGTCGCGCCGGCCAAGCGCGCGGCCCGCTGACGACGAGCAGGGCTCCGGCGCCGGAAAACCCGCTGGTAGACTGGCGATTCCGCGCCGGCACGACGCAGTCACCGGCCGGGCAAAACCCGTACCCGAGCCAGTCGGAAGGAGGCGAGCGCATGCGCGCGGTCGATGCCGTGATGGAGTGCCTGAAGGCGGAGGGCGTCGACGTCGTATTCGGCCTGCCCGGCGGCGCGAACCTGCCGACCTACGACGCCTTCTACGACGCCGGGATCCGCCACATCCTCGTTCGCCACGAGGCCGGCGGCGGGCATGCCGCCGAGGGCTACGCGAAGGCCAGCGGCAAGGTCGGCGTCGCGTTCGGGACCTCCGGCCCGGGAGCCACGAACCTCGTCACGCCGATCTGCGACGCGATGATGGACTCGGTGCCGACCGTCTTCGTCACCGGCCAGGTGCGCACCGACCTGCTCGGCACCGACGGGTTCCAGGAGGCGGACACGATCGGCATCACGATGCCGATCGTGAAGCACTCGTCGATGATCCAGCACCCGCTCGAGATCCCGCGCACGATCCACGAGGCGTTCCACATCGCGCGCAGCGGGCGCCCCGGGCCCGTGGTCGTGGACATCCCGGTCGACCTCTCGCGCGCGGACATCCCGTACGAGCCGGTCAGCGACGTGCGCCTGCCGGGCTACCAGCCCACGACCGAGGGCAACCAGAAGCAGATCCGGCTCGCCGCCAAGGCGCTCGCGAACGCGCGCCGGCCGGTGCTCTACGTCGGCGGCGGCGTGATCGCGGCCGACGCCGCGGCGGAGCTGACCGACCTCGCGACGGCCGACCGCTTTCCCGTCACCTGCACGCTGATGGGGCTGGGCGCCTTCCCGGCGCCCCATCCGCAGTGGCTGGGCATGCTCGGCATGCACGGCACCCGCGCGGCGAACTACGCGATGGACGAGGCCGACCTGATCGTCGCGGTCGGCGCCCGTTTCGACGATCGCATCACCGGCAAGCTCTCCGAGTTCGCGCCGCGCGCGAAGTTCATCCACATCGACGTCGACCCGGCGGAGATCTCCAAGAACGTGCCGGCGCACATCCCGATCGTCGGCGACGCCAAGAACGTGGTGCCGCGACTGGCGGCCGAGTACCGCGCGCAGCAGGCGGACCCGAGCCGGCTCGAGGAGTGGTGGGGCCGGATCGAGGGCTGGCAGCGCCAGCACCCGCTGCGCTACGAGGACTCGGCCGACGCCGAGATCAAGCCGCAGTACATGGTGCAGGCGCTCTACGAGGCCACCGGCGGGAACGCGATCGTCACCAGCGACGTCGGCCAGCACCAGATGTGGACCGCGCAGTACTTCCACTTCGCCCGTCCGCGCACGTGGATCTGCTCCGGCGGGCTCGGGACGATGGGCTTCGGCCTGCCGGCGGCGATGGGCGCGGCGGTCGCATGCCCCGATCAGCTCGTCTGCTGCATCGCCGGTGACGCGTCCGTGCAGATGAACATGCAGGAGCTCGCGACCTGCGCCGAGCACGGCATCCCGATCAAGGTGTTCATCATG
>DAIOGP010000083.1:0-6686 GCA_036745135.1 Solirubrobacteraceae bacterium | reverse complement strand
GGCGGTCCAGCACCGCGTGCGCGCGCTCGTCGCCGAGGTCATGCAGCAGTCGCGCGAGGACCTGCTGCGCCAGTTCTCCGCCGCGGACGGCCAGAACCCGCTCGCGGACTTCAAGGCCGGCACGCTGACGATGATCAAGCAGGCGTCCCAGCGCCAGGACGCGAGCCTCGCGGCGCTGCTCGAGAAGCTCGCCGCGCTCGAGAAGGAGCTCCAGGGTCTGCGCGACGAGCGCCAGAAGCAGCTCGAGCTCGACGTCGAGCACGAGCGCGGCAGCGCGAAGGGGCGCGAGTTCGAGGAGCTCGTGTACGAGGCGCTCGACCGGATCGCGCTCGCCCAGGGCGACGACTGCGAGGCGGTCGGCGACGCCAAGGGCGCGACGCGCAAGACCGGGGACGTCGTCGTGACGATCGCCGCGGCCGCCGGCCCCGGCCGCGGGCGGATCGTGTTCGAGGCCAAGAACGCCCGGCTGTCGAAGCCCGAGGCGCTGCGCGAGCTCGATCGCGGGCTGCGCGAGCGCGACGCCGACTACGCGGTGCTCGTCGTCGCCGCCGAGGACAAGCTCCCGGCGCGGACCGTGCCGCTGCGCGAGTACAACGGCGACAAGCTGATCGTGGTCTTCGACCCCGAGGACGGCTCGGCGCTCGCGCTGCAGGTCGCCTACTCGCTCGCGCGCGCCCGCGTGCTGATGGCGCGCAGCGACGGCGAGGACGCGATCGACGCCGGCGCCGTGCGCGACCAGGTCGAGCGCGCGCTGCAGTCGATGGAGGACGTGCGCCGCGTGAAGTCCCAGCTCGCGGGCGCCACGACGAGCATCGATTCGGCCCGCACGATCCTCGAGGACATGGCCGGCCGCGTGCGGGAGCACCTGCGCGAGATCGAAGGGCTACTCGCCGCCGCGGCGCCCCCCGCCGAGGACTGACGGCCGTCCCGCGCGCCACGCCGCCGGGTCGCCCCCGCGCGCGCCGGCTTGTCCATCGCGCAGCACGGCCCCCGGCGCCCCGATCCTCGACACTGTGGCCATGAGCCCGCATCACACGCGCCACGGCTACTGGCTCGAGGAAGCCGGACCGGTCGAGGCGCGCCCGCCGCTCGACGAGGATCGCGACGCCGACGTCGTCATCGTCGGCGGCGGCTACCTGGGGATGTGGACCGCATGGCGGCTCGTCGAGCGCGAGCCGGACCTGCGCGTCGTCCTGCTCGAGGCCGACGTCTGCGGCGAGGGACCCAGCGGCCGCAACGGCGGCTTCGCGAGCGCCGTGTGGGACCAGCTGCCGGAGCTGCGCCGGCGCTTCGGCGACGCGGGCGCGGTGGCGGTTGCCGAGGCCTCGGCGCGGGCGGTCACCGACGTCGGGGCGTGGTGCGAGGAGCAGGGCGTCGACGCCTGGTACCGGCACGCCGGCCAGCTCCAGATCGCGACGGCCCCGGTGCACGACACGTCGCGACAGCCGAACGTCGCGGCCGCCGCCGAGCTCGGGCATGCGGAGGAGTTCGTCGACCTGAGCCCGGCCGAGGTGCGCGCGCGCTGCGACTCGCCGGTCTTCCGCGGCGGCGCGCTGATGCGGGCCGGAGGCTCGGTGCAGCCCGCGCGCCTGGCCCACGGCCTGCGCGCGCGACTACTCGCGCGCGGCGTCGAGATCCACGAGCGCACGCGCGTGCGGCGCCTCGTCGCCCAGGACGGGGCCGCACTCGCCGAGACGGCCGACGGCCGCCGCGTGCGCGCAGGCGCGGGCGTGCTCGCGATCAACGCCGCCGCCGCGGGCATCGGCCCGCTGCGCCGTCGCCTGACCGTCGCCTCGAGTCACATGGTGATCACCGAGCCGGTGCCCGACGTGCTCGAGCAGATCGGCTGGACCGGCGGGGAGTGCATCATCGACCGGCGCACCTTCCTGCACTACTTCCGCACGACCCCCGACGGGCGCATCGCGTTCGGCTGGGCGGGCGGCCGGATGAGTTTCGGCGCGCGCACCGACGGCCGCATGGAGCTCGACGCCGGCGTGATCGACCAGGTGCGGCGCGACCTCGTGCGGATCTTCCCCGCGCTCGAGGGGCGCGCCGTCACGCACGCCTGGGGCGGTCCGATCGACGTCTCGCCGACCCACCTGCCCGTGTTCGGCACGCTCCCGGGCGGGCGCGTGCACTACGGCTTCGGGTTCACGGGCAACGGCGTCGCCCCGACGCACCTCGGCGGGCGGATCCTGTCCGCGCTCGCGCGCGACCGGCGCGACCACTATTCCCAGCTGCCGATCGTCGAGCCCGCCGTCGTGAAGGTCCCGCCCGAGCCGTTCCGCTACGCCGGCGGCGCAGTCATCCGCGCGGCGTTCCTGCGCCGCGAGCGGATCGAGGAGGAGGGCGGCGACGTCGACCCCGTGACGACCTTCGTCACCTCGATCCCGGGCCGCCTCGGCGTGCACATCGGGCGCTGAGCGGCGCTCGAGCGCCGCCGCACGCCCTCACGGCGTCCGCTTTGCCCGCGGCCCGCGACGCCCGACGCCCTTGGTCGCCAGCTCGCAGACCTCGTCGGGGTCGTCGCTGACGTGGAACAGCAGCAGGTCCTCGGTGTCGATCATCGCCTCGTCGACGAGCCGCTCGCGCATCCAGTCGACGAGGCCCGCCCAGTGGCGCGAGCCGTAGAGGACGACCGGGAAGCGCTCGACCTTGCGCGTCTGGATCAGCACGAGCGACTCGAACAGCTCGTCGAGCGTGCCGTAGCCGCCGGGGAAGACGACGAACGCCTCGGCGTACTTGACGAACATCGTCTTGCGCGCGAAGAAGTAGCGGAAGTCGATCGCGAGGTTGACCCACTCGTTCGTGCCCTGCTCCTGGGGCAACTCGATCGTGCAGCCGATCGAGATCCCGTCAGCGTCGGCCGCCCCGCGGTTGACGGCGGCCATGATCCCGGGGCCGCCGCCGGTGATCACCGCGAAACCGCGCTCCGCGAGGCCGCGACCGACCGCGCGCGCGGCCGCGTAGTCCGGCCCGTCCTCGGCGGCGCGCGCCGAGCCGAACACGGACACGGCGAGCCCGATCCGAGCCAGCGCGTCGAAGCCGTCGACGAACTCGCCCAGGATGCGCAGCGCCCGCCAGGGATCGGTGTGCACGAACCCGGGGTCCTCCGTGCGGCTGAGCATGCCGCGGTCCGCGTAGCTGATCCGCTCGCGGGCGCGTCCCTTGGCGGTGATGCGGCCACGGCGATGGTCGTCGGACGCCACTCGGTCTCCTCGGCTCGGGTCCGTCACCCTACCTCCGATGACCGGCGAGATCGCGCACCGGCGGGTCGTCGTCCACGGCCGCGTGCAGGGCGTCTACTTCCGCGCCACGACGCGCGCGCGAGCGCTCGAGCGCGGGCTCGCGGGCTGGGTGCGCAACCGACCGGACGGGACGGTCGAGGCGGCGTTCGAGGGTCCGCTGGCCGCGGTCGAAGCGCTCGTGCGCTTCTGCGCGACGGGCCCGGCCGGAGCGGCCGTGACGAGCGTCGAGGTCCATGAGGAGCCGCCGCAGGGGCTGCACGGCTTCGCCCTGCGCGGGTGAGCGCCGGCGCCGTCAGCGGCTCGAGCTGACCTCGGCCGCCTCGTCCTTGCCGGCGAGGCGGTCGCGGCCGCGCTGCACGGCGGCGATGAACTTCGTCAGGTTGACCTCGAGCGTGTTGAGGATCTCGTCGGCGTAGTCCTCCGCGCCGAGCCGGATCTCACGCTCGCGCGCGCGGGCGTCCTCGATGACGTCCTCGGCGGCGCGCTCGGCCTGCTTGGTGACTTCCTCCTGGGAGACGAGCCGCATCTGCTGCTCGCGCGCCTCCTTGACGATCCGCTCGGCCTCGCGCTTGGCCTCGGCGAGCATCTCCTGGCGCTCCTTGACGATCCAGCGCGCCTGCTTGATCTCCTCGGGGATCGTCGCGCGCATCTGGTCGAGGATGTCGTAGATCTCCTCCTTGTCCACACGCACCTGGTCCGTCAGCGGGACGGGCTTGGAGTTGTGGACGAGGTCGTCCAGCTTGTCGATCAAAACGAGGACGTCCATGGCAGAACCTCAGTTCGTCAACGGGCGAGCGCTTCCTGCAACCGCTCCGCAACCCTTGCCGGCACCAGCTTCGTCACATCGGCCCCGAACGTGGCCATTTCCTTGATTCCGCTCGAGCTCAGGAAACTGTACTCGGGCGACGCCATCAGGTAGACGGACTCGACGTCCGGCGCCAGCTGGCGGTTGAGCTGGTTCATCTCCAGCTCGTACTCGAAGTCGGAGATCGCGCGCAGCCCCTTGATGATCGCGATCGACTGCTGGCTGCGGGCGAAGTCGACGACGAGCGTGTCGAAGGTCGCGGTGCGCACGTTGGGGAGGTGCGCCGTCGCGTCGGTCACGAACTCCATCCGCTCCTGCGCGGAGAACAGCGTCTTGCCCTTGCGGATCGGCAGGTTCACGACCGCCACGACCAGCTCGTCGAACAGCCGCGCCGCGCGCGTGATCACGTCGAGGTGCCCGTTCGTGACCGGGTCGTAGGACCCGGGGCAGATGGCGATGCGGTTACTCGGTGTCATGGATTCTGATCAGCGTGTCGCCGTAGCGCCGCTCGTCGACGAGCGGCAGCTCGAGCTCGAGCGGGGCGCGACGGTCGCTCTCGACGATCACGCGCCCGTGTGCTGCCAGGACGGCGGGCAAAGCGTGCGAGAGCTCGCGCCCGAGACCGGCTGCGAGTCGATATGGCGGATCGAGGAAGACGAGATCGTACTGGCGGCCGGCCGCGGACGCGGCCCGCAGGAAGGCGCGGGCGTCCTGGCGGCGGACGTCGGCGACCGCCGCGAGCCCGAGCGCAGCGACGTTCGCGCGCAGCGCCGCCAGCGCGCGCGGCGCGCTGTCGACGAACGTCGCGTGCGCCGCGCCGCGCGAGAGCGCCTCGATCCCCAGCGCGCCGGAGCCGGCGTAGAGGTCGAGCACGCGGGCCCCGTCGAGGGGGCCGAGGATCGCGAACAGCGCCTCGCGCACACGATCGCCCGTGGGCCGTGTGCCCGTGCCGGCGGGCGCCACGAGCCGGCGGCCGCCGAGGCGGCCGGCGATCACGCGCACGGCGCGAGGCTCCCGTGGCTCACGCCGGGATCGGCTCGAGCGCCTCGGCGCCGAGCCGCGCGCGCAGGACGTCCGCGAGCAGCGCGTGCTCGGGCTCGCCGAGCTCGGGATCGGCGTCGAGCAGCCGCTCGGCGCGCGTGCGCGCGCGGTCGAGCAGCGCCGCATCCTGCGGCAGGCGGGCGACGCGGAACGCCGCGAGGCCCGACTGGCGCACCCCGAGCAGCTCCCCCTCGCCGCGCAGCTCGAGGTCGATCTCGGCGAGCTCGAACCCGTCGCGGTGCGCGGCCAGCGCCCGCAGACGCGGCGAGCCCTTGGGGCCGAAGAGCAGGCACAGCGAGGGGTGGCTGCCGCGCCCGATCCGGCCGCGCAGCTGGTGCAGCTGCGAGATCCCGTAGCGGTCTGCGTCCTCGACGAGCATCACCGTGGCGTTGGGCACGTCGATGCCGACCTCGATCACGGAGGTCGCGACGAGCACGTCCGCCTGCCCGGCGGCGAACGCCGCCATCGCGGCCTGCTTCTCGCGCGGGCGCAGCTGGCCGTGGAGCAGCTCGACGCGGAAGCCCGCGAGCTCGGTGCGGGCGAGCCGCTCGAACTCGACCGTCGCCGCGCGCGCCTGCAACGCCTCGGACTCCGACACGAGCGGGCAGACGACGAACGCCTGGCGGCCCGCGCGCAGCTCCTCGCGCACGCGCTCGTAGGCGCGGGCGCGCTCGCGCTCGCCGGCGATCACGTGCGTCTCGATCGGCTGGCGGCCCGCGGGCAGCTCGCGCAGCACGGTCACGTCGAGGTCGCCGTAGGCGGTCAGCGCAAGCGTGCGCGGGATCGGCGTGGCGGTCATGTGCAGCACGTGCGGGGCGAGCCCGGCCGGGCCCTTGTGGTCGAGCGCCGAGCGCTGGCGCACGCCGAAGCGGTGCTGCTCGTCGACGACGGCGACCGCGACGCCGTCGAAGACGACGACGTCCTCGATCAGCGCGTGCGTGCCGACCACGAGCGCGAGCTCGCCGCTCGCGAGCTTCGCGAGCGTGTCGGCCCGCCGCGCCGCGGCGGTCGAGCCCGTGAGCAGCGCCGCGGGCACGAGCTCGCCGGGCATCAGCGCCTGGAGCGTCGCGAAGTGCTGCTCGGCGAGCGTCTCCGTCGGGGCCATCAGCGCCGCCTGCGCGCCGTGCTCCACCGCGCGCAGCATCGCGTAGAGCGCGACGACGGTCTTCCCCGAGCCGACCTCCCCCATCAGCAGCCGCTGCATCGGGCGCGGGCGGGCGAGCTCGGCCGCGAGCGTGTCCATCGCGGCCTGCTGGTCGGCCGTGGGCGCGAACGGCAGCGCCTCGGCCAGCCAGCGCGCGGTGAGCTCCTGCGGCCCGTCGAGCGCGAGCGCGGCCGCCGCGTCGGCTCGCAACGCGCGGCGGCGCAGCAACGCGAGCTGGAGCAGGAAGAGCTCCTCGAACGCCAACCGGCGGCGACCCTCGTCGGCGTCGTCGTCGCGCTCGGGGAAGTGCACTGCGGCGAGCGCCGCCGGGCGGTCGGGCAGGCGCTCGGCGGCGCGCAGCGCGGCGGGGAGCGGCTCGATCACGTCGCGCTCGCGCCCGCGCAGGCCGAAGGCCAGCTCGCGCAGGCGCGCCGGCGGGAGCCCCTCG
>DAIOGP010000082.1:1458-6740 GCA_036745135.1 Solirubrobacteraceae bacterium | reverse complement strand
GCCTTGCCGATCGCGCGGGCGTCGCCCGGGCGACGCTCTACCAGCACTTCCGCTCTCGGCTCGAGCTGGTCGATGCGATCTGCGACACCTTCGCCGTGAACCCGGCGTTGGTCGAGCTCAGGCAGCTCGTCGAGCTACCCGACGCCGAGGCGGCGCTCGCCGAGACGATCGCGCGCAGCGTCCGCATCTGGGCTTCCGAGGACGCGGTCCTCAGCCAGCTCTACGGCGTGGTGGCGATCGACCCGGCCGCGCGCGATCTGGTCGATCGCCAGCGGGCCGACCGCCGCAGCGAGCTCGAGCGCCTGACGCGCAACCTGCACGAATCCGGTCGGCTGCGCGCGGGCACGAGCAGGCGTCGTGCGCTCGCGCTGCTGCTCGTGCTCACGAGCTACGAGACCTTCCGGGAACTGCGGCAGGCCGGCCTCTCCGAACAGGAGCTGACGAGGACCCCCCAGGAGAGCGGGCGGGCGATGTTGGTCGCCTGAGCCACGGGCTGCCGGTGTCGGCGCGCTCGAGGCTCAGGCGCCCTCGACGATCATGAGGAGCTGGCGTCGTGGTCGCGGAAGAAGAACAGCCTCGGCACCGTGCCGTCGCCGCCCATCAGCTCTGCGTCGACGTCGACCCCGTGCGCGGGCGCTACTCAGCGGAGGGGGAGGGATTCGAACCCTCGTCACGCCTAACGACGTGAAACGGTTTTCGAGACCGCCGCATTCAACCGCTCTGCCACCCCTCCGGGCCAAGCGGGCCGAAGGCTAGCGATCCCGACCGCCGGACCGCCGAGGCGATGGCCGACCGGGGACGGTCCCCGGTCGGCCCTGCCCGCGGCGCGGCGGCTCGTCAGCTGACGCCCGCGAACGCGGGTCTGATGTTCTGGTTGAGGCGGAAGCAGTTCTCCGGGTCGTACCTGGCCTTGACGCGCGCCAGTCGCTCGTAGCCGGCCTCGCCGAAGGCGCGGCGCACGCGCTCCTCCCCCTCGTCGCCGATGAAGTTGAGGTAGACGCCACCGGTCGAGAAGGCCTTCAGGTCGGCCGAGATCCGCCGGCCCCACGCCATGTACCGGTCGTCGTCGGCCGGGTCGTCCCACAGGACGAACGGGTGGTGGACCCAGCGGGCGTCGCGGTTGGCCATCGGTGTAGCGCCTTCGGGGACGCGCGCGACCGCGCCGCCCCACGGGAGCATCAGCGACTGGGTCGCACCGAGCGGCATCTCGAGCGAGTCCCGCTCGAATGTCGAGATCGCCTCGTCGGAGAGCTCCGGGAGGTAGTCGGCGGTCCAGTAGTTCCGCAGCCCGGGCGGGTCGTCGATCATGGACTGGAACTCGACGTAGGGCATCGGCCCCACGAGGTCGACGTCCGGCGCGAGCCGGCGGAACCGCGTGGCGTACGGCTCGCCCTCCTCGACCGGCCCGGCCCAGAAGAGCGCGAGCCCGGCGCACACCCGGCCCTGCAGGTGGGCGGGCACGAACTCCTCCGGCGGGCCGCAGAGGTACACGAACGCCGCCCCCAGGTCGTCGGGCGCGTCGGCCATGACCTCGCGCAGGAGCTCGAGCACGACTCGTCCGCGCTCGGCCGGCCACAGCATCAGGCCGGCGAGGACCGTCGGTCCGAGCGGGTGCAGCGCGAACTCGAGTGTCGTGGCGACGCCGAAGTTCCCACCGCCTCCGTGCAGTGCCCAGAACAGGTCCTCATGCTCGGCGTCGCTCGCCCGCAGGAGCTCGCCGTCGGCGGTCACGAGCTCGACCGCGAGCAGGTTGTCGCAGGTCAAGCCGTGCTTGCGCTCGAGCCAGCCCGAGCCCCCGCCGAGCGTCAGGCCGGCGATGCCGGTGGTCGACACGCGGCCGCCCGTCGTGGCCAGGCCGTGCGCCTGCGTCGCCGCGTCGAAGTCCGCCCAGGTCAGCCCGGTCCCCACCCGGGCCGTTCGGGCGTCCGGATCGACTTCGATCGCGCGCAGCGGACGCACGTCGACCACGATCCCTCCGTCGCACGTCGACATGCCGGCGACGGAGTGCCCACCGCTGCGGATCGCGAGCGGCAGCTCGTGCTCGCGGCCGAAGCGCACCGCGGCACGCACGTCCTCGACGCTCGCGCACTGGGCGATGACCGCGGGGTGCCGGTCGATCATCGCGTTGAACAACGTCCGCGCTTCGTCGTAGTCGCCATCGCCCGGTGCGATGACGCGTCCGGCGAAGCCGCCCCTGAGCTCGTCGAGTGCCGCCCGGCTCAAGGCTGCGCCACTCATCGCTCACCTCCTGAGATTCGGCGCGGCTGAGCGCGCGGCCCACCGCGCGGCTGTTGCTGATGAGTCTAGCTCCGTCCGGTCACCTTCTCGAGGCGAAGAAGTCACGCAGGAGCAGCGCCGACTCCTCCGCCAGCAGGCCTTCGGCGACCTCCGGGCGGTGGTTCAGCCGCGGTTCCCCGAGCACGTCGAAGACGCTGCCGGCGGCGCCGGCCTTCGGATCCCGGGCGCCGTAGACGACCCTCGGCACGCGCGCGAGCACGATCGCCCCGGCGCACATCGCGCAGGGCTCGAGCGTGACGTAGATCACGGCGTCGAGCACGCGCCAGCTCTCGAGCGCGCGGGCCGCCTCGCGCAGCGCGAGCAGCTCCGCGTGGGCCGTCGGGTCGCGCCGCAGCTCGCGCTCGTTGTGCGCGGCGCCGATCACCTCGCCGTCGTGGACGACGACCGCGCCGATCGGCACGTCGTCGTGCGCGAGCGCCCGCTCGGCCTCGCGCAGCGCCAGGCGCATGAAGTGCTCGTCGCGCGGGAAGAAGCGATCGGTCACGCGTGCACCCGCGTGGGCGATGTCGTGCAACACTCAAGCGCGCGGCGTCGCAGCTGCAACACTCTGCGTCGCTCGCCAACCCGTTGCGAGCCGCACCGAGCACGGATGCCCGGTGGGAGACCTGGAGAACTGATGTCTCGCTTCGTATTTCTGATCATCGCGTTGGGCCTGCTGGTCATGCCGTCGTGGGCCGCCGGGCAGTCGCCACGATATGTCCCGGGCGAGGTGGTCGTGAAGTACGTCGACGGGACGTCGCGCAGCGGGCGCGCCGAGACGCTGCGGGTCACCGGGACGGGCCACGCCCGGGCGACCGCGCCGCTCGAGCGCACGCTGAAGATCAAGGACGGCCAGAGCGTGGAGGCGACGGTCGCCGAGCTGCGCGCGCAGCCGAACGTCGCCTACGCGGCGCCGAACCTGATCGCGCACGCGGGCTCGCTCCCCTTCCCCGACGATCCGGGGCGCGGCCTGCCGGGCGACTGGAGCACGCTGCAGTGGAACTTCCTCCCCGGGACGGGCGTCGACGCCCCCGGCGCGTGGGACCACCTCGCGGCGGTGGAGCGCTGGGGCGGGCGCGGCGTGACGGTCGCCGTGCTCGACACCGGCGTCGCCTACGCCAACTTCGGCCACTTCCGGCGCTCGCCGGACTTCATCGGCACGCGCTTCGTCCGGGGCTTCGACTTCGTCGACCACGACGCGCACCCCAATGACGAGAACGGCCACGGGACGCATGTCGCCGGCACGATCGCCGAGCGGACGAACAACCGCGTGGGGCTCACGGGACTCGCCTTCGGCGCCCGCGTGATGCCCGTGCGCGTCCTCGACCGCCGCGGCGACGGCGCGGCCGGCGACATCGCCGCCGGCATCCGCTACGCGGCCGCGCACGGCGCCCAGGTCATCAACCTGAGCCTCGAGTTCCCCGGCGGAGCGCACGCCTCGGAGATCCCGGAGGTCATCTCGGCGCTGCACTACGCCGCGCGCCGGGGCGCCGTGATCGTCGCCGCCGCCGGCAACATCTACCCCGACGATGCGAGCACCTCCGTCGTCTACCCCGCGCGCGCCGACCACGTGATCTCGGTCGGGTCGGTCACGGAGCACGGCTGCGTCTCGGAGTTCTCGAAGTACGGCCGCCAGCTCGACCTCGTCGCGCCGGGCGGCGGCGCGGACGCGGCGGACGCCGGCGACCCGGTCCACTGCCGGCCGTCAGAGGATCCCGGCCGGGACATCTTCCAGTTGACGTTCACCGGCTCCGTCCGCCGCTTCGGGCTGCCCAACGGCTACGAGGGCACGTCGATGGCGGCGCCGCACGTCGCCGCGACGGCGGCGCTCGTGATCGCGAGCGGCGTGCTCGGGAGCCACCCGACGCCGGCAGCGATCGAGCAGCGCATCGAGCAGACCACGCGCGACCTCGGCGCGCCTGGCTGGGACGTCCGCTACGGGGCCGGCATGCTCGACGCGGCCGCGGCGACCGCACCGGCCGCCACCACGACGCGCAAGCGCTGACCGGCGCCTCGCGGCATCAGCGCGCCGCGCTCAGGTCGTGCGGATGATCAGCACCGAGCAGGGCGCGTGGTGGGACACCTTGTTCGGAACCGAGCCGAGCAGGAAGCGCTTGGCCCCGGTCATGCCCTTGTTGCCGACGACGATCAGGTCGGCGCCGCGCTCCTCGGCGACGTCGAGCAGCGCGTCGGCCGGATCGCCCTCGCGGGAGTAGACCTCCACCGGCACGCCGGCGGCCTGGACGACCTCGGACGCCTCGGCGAGGACCGCGTCGACGTCCTCGTGCGGATTGACCGAATGCGCGATGTCGGCGGGAGCGTCCCGCGCCTCCTCGCGCAGGCGGACATTCGACACCGGCTGATAGGCGCTGACGAGGTTGATCGACCCACCGACCTCCTTGGCCAGCCAAATCGCCTGGCGGACGGCTTCCTGGGCCGTCTCCGAGCCATCGGTCCCCACAACGATCGAGCGGAACATCGTGCCTCCTGTCGCCGGCGTCAGAGCGGGGCGATCATAGACGCCGAACGCGCGGCCGGGCGTCCCGCGCGCGCGACCGGCATGATCACGGTGTGATCGACCTCCACAGTCACATCCTCCCCGGGGTCGACGACGGCCCGGAATCGCTCGGCGGGTCGCTCTCGATGGCCCGCGCCGCGGTGGCCGGCGGCACGACGACGATCGCCGCGACGCCGCACCTCAACCACGTCTACCCGGTTCAGCCCGCCGAGATCCCGGCCGCGGTCGCCGCGCTCAACGCCGAGCTGCGCAGCGCCGAGATCGATCTCGAGGTCGTCGCGGGCGGCGAGATCGCGATCACGCGGCTCATCGACCTCGATGCGGACGAGCTCGCCGGGCTCGGGCTCGGCGGTGGCCCCTACCTGCTCTGCGAGAGCCCGCTCGCGACGGTCGCGAGCAACTTCGAGCACGTGCTCCTCGACCTGCGCCTGCGCGGCCACGAGGTCCTGCTCGCGCACCCGGAGCGATCGGCGTTCTTCCAACGGGC
>DAIOGP010000082.1:0-1358 GCA_036745135.1 Solirubrobacteraceae bacterium | reverse complement strand
ACGGTCGCGGCTCCGGTCCAGATCCAGAACGGCTGCACCGGCGCAAGGCTACCCGGGCAGCGAGCGGGGGGTCTGGCTCACTCGCCCGAGCGCAGCACCGCGCCGACCGTCAGCAGCAGGATCTTGACGTCGAGCCACAGCGACCAGTTCTCGATGTAGAAGTTGTCCCACTCGACGCGGTCGGTGAGCGAGGTCTGGCCGCGGAGCCCGTGGACCTGCGCCCAGCCGGTGATGCCCGACTTCACGCGATGGCGGTCGCTGTAGCGGTGGACGTCGTCGCGGAAGAGCTCGACGAACTCGGGGCGCTCGGGTCGCGGCCCGATCAGGCTCATGTCACCGCGCAGCACGTTGAGCAGCTGCGGCAGCTCGTCGAGCGATGTGCGCCGCATGAACCGACCGAGCGGCGTGCGCCGGTCGACGCCCTCGACGCCGCCGGGCGCCGAGCCGGCAGGGAGCTCGAAGTACTCCGAGGGCTCGCTTGCGCCTGGGCGCATCGAGCGGAACTTGAGCAGCTCGAACTCGCGTCCGTCGCGGCCGATGCGCAGCTGGCGGTAGAGCACCGGGCCGGGCGAGGAGAGCTTCACGGCGAGCGCCGTGGCCAGCAGCAGCGGAGCCGTCACCAGCAGGCCGAGGGCCGCGAGCCCGCGGTCGACCCCGTGCTTGACCGCGAACTGCCAGCCCTTCGGGTCGACCGTGCGCATGCCGAACAGCGGCAGCCCGCCGACGTGCTCGAGCTCGATGCGGTCGTTGATCGACTCGAACAGGCGCGGGACGACCGACACCTCGAGGCCGAGCTCGTCGCACTCGCGCACGAGCTGGACGAGCCGGCGATCGGCCTCGTTGGAGAAGGCGAGGATCACGTGGCGGATGCCGTTGCGGCGCGCGACCTCGGCCAGGTCGTCGGGCGTGCCGAGCACGCTCGCGCGGCGCTCGTGCTCGAGGTCCGGCGGCGGATCCGCGTCGAGATAGCCGGCGACGCGCAGCCCGTAGTCGGGCTGCTCCTCGAGCCGCCGCGCGATCTGGGCGCCGACGTGGCCAGCGCCGACGATCAGCGTCGGCCGGCCGACGACGTCGCGTGCGCGTGCGCGACGCTGGGTCAACGCGAGCAGGATCCGCCCGCCGCCGACGTAGAGGTTGGCGAAGAACCACGCGCGCGCGACGAGCGGCCCGGCGTCACCCTCGCTGCCGGCGAAGGCCGCGCCGGCGATGACGATCATCGCTCCGAGCGAGATCGCGCCGACGACCGGGCCGATGCCGTCGAGGATCATCAGCCGCAGGCGCCCGCGGTAGAGGCCGCGCAGGTAGAGCATCACGATCACGATCGGCGGGAAGGCGTAGAGCACGGACTCCGATCGCAG
>DAIOGP010000081.1:0-6749 GCA_036745135.1 Solirubrobacteraceae bacterium | reverse complement strand
GGGCGCCGCGCTGCCGGAGGCCCGCGCGGCGCGGGCGGCGCGCGGCGCCGGGGTCGACGCCTCCTGGCGGCTGCAGATCGGGCAGTTCTGGACGAAGCGGTTGTGGCGGCAGAACGTCGGCATCGGCGCTACGCGTGAGTGTAGGCGCGCGCTACCGTCGCGGACCCGCGGCCCCCGGGCTACGCTCCACCGTGCCGCTCGGGAGCTTGGCTGCGCAGGCGCGCCACCGGGCACCCGCTTGGCCGCGGTGGCGGAAATCGGCCGGGAATTCCCCGCAATTCCGCCGCACACGGTAGAAACAGCTCACATGCTCGCCGAGGAGTCCGCCCCACCGCAGCCCCCGCCCGATGCGGGCACGCCCGACGTCCGGCTCGCGGCGGTGCGCAAGGCGTTCGGCGAGGTCGTCGCGGTGGACCACGTCGAGCTCGACATCCGCCACGGCGAGTTCTTCACGATGCTCGGCCCGTCGGGCTCCGGCAAGACGACGTGCCTGCGCATGATCGCCGGCTTCGAGCGCCCGACCGCGGGGCGCATCGAGCTCGGCGGCGTCGACGTGACCGGCCTGCCGCCGTCCGAGCGCGACGTCAACACGGTCTTCCAGGACTACGCGCTGTTCCCGCACATGAACGTCGGCGAGAACGTCGCCTACGGGCTGCGCGTGAAGCGGGTCGCGAAGCCCGAGCGCGCCCAGCGCGTCACCGAGGCGCTCGCGATGGTGCGCCTCGAGGGCTTCGCCGAGCGCCGCCCCAGCCAGCTCTCCGGCGGCCAGCGCCAGCGCGTCGCGCTCGCGCGCGCGCTCGTGAACCGGCCCCGGGTGCTGCTGCTCGACGAGCCGCTCGGGGCGCTCGACCTGAAGCTCCGCCAGCAGCTGCAGGTCGAGCTCAAGCGGATCCAGCAGGAGGTCGGCATCACGTTCGTCTACGTCACGCACGACCAGGACGAGGCGCTCACGATGAGCGACCGGATCGCCGTCATGGACCAGGGTCGCGTGATCCAGGTCGGCGCGCCCAACGAGGTCTACGACGAGCCGCGCTCGCGCTTCGTCGCGGGCTTCGTCGGCGTCTCCAACCTGCTCGAGCTGCCCGTGGCGGGCGTCGCCGACGGGGTCGCGCGGCTGCGGCTCGGGCCGGCGGACGAGGTGACGGCCACGATCCACGGTGCCGCGCGGACCGGCGACATCGCGACCGTCACGATCCGCCCCGAGCGGATCCGGATGGAGCCGGGCGCCGCGGCGCCCGGAGCGGGTACGTGCCACGCCGCGGGCGTGGTGCGCGAGAGCCTCTACGCGGGGCCGACGACGCGCTTCGTCGTCAAGCTCGCAGGTGGAGGGGAGCTGATGGTCGTCCGCCAGAACGCGGACACGAAGTTCGAGGACGCGGCGGCCCTGCGGGGCCGGCCCGTGACCCTCGTGTGGGGACGCGAGCACACGCGCGTCATCGGAATCGGCACGACTGAGGAGGAAGCGAAGTGAGGAGACTCTTTCTGATCGCCGCGCTCATCGCGGGGGTCTTCGCGATCGCCGCGTGCGGGAGCGACAACAACGACAAGAAGTCCACGACCGCCGCCGGCGCGAGCACCGTGAAGGGCCCGGACATCAACGCCAAGGGCGAGGGCCAGCTCAACATGGTCATCTGGGAGGGCTACTCGGACGAGTCCTACGTCAAGGGCTTCGAGGCCGAGACCGGCTGCAAGGTCAAGGCCGTGTTCGCCGGCTCCTCCGACGAGATGTTCACGAAGTTCAACGCGGGCGGCGGCGGCCAGTACGACCTCGCCTCGTTCTCGGGCGACGCGTCGCTGCGGGCGATCAAGTCCGGCTCCGTCGCGCAGCTCGACGTGTCGAAGCTGACGAACTTCAAGGACATCGCGCCGCAGCTGCAGTCGCCGGAGTTCAACACGGTCGACGGCAAGCAGTACGGGCTCTCGTTCGTGTGGGGCGCGAACGTGCTGATCTACAACAAGGACGTGATCACGACGGCGCCCGACTCCTGGAGCGTGCTCTACGACCCGCAGTACAAGGGCAAGATCACGGTGCCGGACAACCCGATCCAGATCGCCGACGTCGCGCTGCAGTTCGAGGGCGCCGCGAGCCCCTACGCGATCGACCAGGCGACGCTCGACAAGGTCACCGCGAAGCTCAAGGAGCAGCGCTCGCTGGTCAAGAAGTACTGGGTGCTGGCCACCGACTTCGAGGACCTGTTCAAGTCGAAGGCCGCGGTGCTCGGCGCCGGCTGGTCGCTGATGACCAACGACCTCAAGAAGGCCGGGCTGAACGTCGCCGAGGTCATCCCCAAGGAGGGCGTGACCGGCTGGTCGGACTCGTGGATGCTGTCCAAGAACGCGGCGCATCCGATCTGCGCCTACAAGTACATGAACTACGTGACGTCGCCGAAGGTGCAGGCGCAGGTCACCGACGTGACGGGCTACACGCCGGCGAACCTCAAGTCGTGCCCGGTCGTCGGCGAGGAGCGCTGCAACGCGCTGCACATCACCGACGCCAGCTACTACTCGAAGATCAAGTACTGGGAGACGCCGACCCAGCCCACGAACTACAAGCAGTGGGCGGACGCGTGGGCCACGGTCAAGGGCTGACCTGATCACGCGCTCCGTATCGCGGGCGCTCTACGCCCACCCTCGCGGCCGGCTCGGGCTTCTGCTCGGGCCGGCCGTGGGCTGGCTGCTCGTCTTCTACGTCGTCGCGCTCGTGCTGCTGCTGATGACGTCGTTCTGGCGCCAGGACGTCTTCACGGCGAAGCTCGTGCACGAGTGGACGACCGACAACTACAGGCAGCTGTTCACCGGCCAGGACGGCCTCTGGCTGCGGATCTTCGGCCGCACCGTGCTGCTCGCGACGATCGTGACGCTGATCGACGTCGCGCTCGCGTTCCCGCTCGCGTGGTTCATGGCGCGGATCGCCGCGCCGCGCTGGCGCGCGCTGCTGTTCCTCGCGGTCGTCGTGCCGCTGTGGTCCTCGATCCTGCTGCGGATCTTCGCGTGGCGCACGATCCTCGGGCAGCAGGGCCTGCTGAACACGTTCCTGGTCGACACGGGGATCCTGGGCAAGCCGTCCTCGGCGCTGCTCTTCAACGAGCGCTCGATCGCGATCACGTGGGCGAACGTGTGGCTGCCGTTCATGGTGCTGCCGATCTTCACCGCGCTCGAGAAGATCCCCGACTCCTACCTCGAGGCCTCGCGCGACCTCGGCGCGGGCGCGCTGCGGACGTTCCGCAGCGTGATCTTCCCGCTCGCGCTGCCGGGCGTGATCGCCGGCTCGATCTTCGTCTTCTCGCTGACGATGGGCGACTTCGTCGCGCCGCAGCTCGTCGGCGGCGGCTCGCAGGTGCTGGGCGGGGCGATCAAGGACCGCTTCGGCGTCGCCGCCGACGTCCCCTTCGGCGCGGCGCTCGCGACGCTCACGCTCGTCACGCTGATGGGCTTCCTCGCGCTCTCGCGCCGCTCGGGCGCGCTGGAGAACCTCTGATGGGGCGGACGGCCTGATGCGCGCGCAGCGCTGGATCTTCGGCGGCACGAGCGCGCTGGTGTTCGTCTTCCTCTACCTGCCGCTGGCGCTGATCGTGCTCTACGCGTTCAACAAGACGACGATCAACAGCTGGCCCTTCCCGGGCTTCTCGACGCGCTGGTTCAGCCGCCTGTGGGACGACCCCGAGCCCAAGCGCGCGGCGTGGCTGTCGGTGCGGATCGCGCTCTACTCGACGACGTTCGCGCTGATCCTCGGCACGGGGCTCGCGTTCGCGTTCGCGCGCCACCGCTTCTGGGGGCGTGAGCCGCTGAACTTCGTCGTCACGCTGCCGATCATCCTGCCGGGCGTCATCACCGGCGTAGCGCTGGCGTCGTTCTTCTTGTTCGCCCGGAACAACCCGCTCGGTATCGACACGAGCCTCTCGATCCGGACCGTGATCGTCGGCCACACGACGTTCTGCATCGTGCTCGTCTTCAACAACGTGCTGGCGCGCCTGCGGCGCGTGTCGCGCTCGCTCGAGGAGGCCTCCGCCGACCTCGGCGCGAGCGGTCTGCAGACCTTCGTGCACGTGACGCTGCCGACGATCCGCACGTCGCTCGTCGCGGGCGCGCTGCTCGCGTTCGCGCTCTCGTTCGACGAGATCGCCGTGACCTTCTTCCTCGCCGGTGCCGACACGACGACGCTGCCGCTGTGGGTGCTCGGCGCGCTGCGCCAGACGCAGAACGTGCCCGAGGTCAACGCCGTGGCGACGGTGATCATCGTGATCTCACTGCCGATGATCGCGACGGCGGCGTGGCTGATGCGCGACGAGGGCGCGGCGGGCCGCGTCACGCAGGGCGAGTAGCGGTCGGCTCAGCCGCGCCCGAGCCGCTCGAGGCCGCCGAGGAACAGGCCGGTCGCGAACGCAGCGGCCGCGTCGGGGTCGACCGGCTCGCGGGCGAGCATCCGCGCGGCGACCTCGAGGCCGGCGCCGGCCATCGCGGCGGCCATCCACTCGACGTCGTGCGCGGGCAGGTCGCCGCGTGCGATCGCGGCGCCGAGGTCCTCGCGCAGGTCGACGATCGCGATGCCGAGCGCGGGATCCTCGGTCAGGACCGGGATCGTGCCGGCGTTGCGCCGGATCAGCTCGAACATCTCGCGCTCCTGCGCGACGTAGCGGAAGAACTCGCGGTAGGCGTCGCCGACGAGCGCCTCGGCGCCGGTCGCGTCGCGACGCGCCGTCGTCAGGCGCGCGCGCAGCCCGGCCGCGAACTCGTCCAGCAGCGCGCGGAAGACGGCCTCCTTGTCCGGGAAGTAGTTGTAGAAGGTGCCGGCCGCCAGATCGGTGCGGCGCACGATGTCGCGCACGCCGGCGGCGCCGTAGCCGAGCTCTGCGAACACGTCACGCGCCGCGGCGAGGATCGCGGCGCGGTTGTGCGCCTTCGTGCGCTCGCGCTTGCCGGCCGGCGCGGTCGGCTCCCGCCCGACCGCGATCGGCGTCGCGCTCACGCCGCGACCGGCTCGGCCCCGCGGGCGCGGGGGGCGACCGGCAGGCGGAATCCGGCCGCGCGCGCGCGCTCGGCGCCCGCGCGGCGCTCCTTCTCCAAGGCCACCACGTAGTCGTCGAAGTCGACCTGCATCGTGTGGCGCTTGGAGCGCACGTAGCGGCGGAACATCTGCTCGCGCTCGTGCTCCATGTCGGCGCGCAGCGGCACCCGGTCGGGCAGCGCGTACTCGCCGCGCAGGTAGTCGGCGACCCAGCTCGACTGGGCCTCCGCGAGCGGCATGATCGCGCCGAGCGGCTGCAGCAGGCCGATGAAGCAGACGTTGTCGATGTCCGGATGGAAGACGCGCCGGAACAGCGGCAGGTCGTTGTCGGGCGCCGCGATGAAGTCCTCGTCGAAGAACGGGAACGTCACCTTGTAGCCGGTGCAGTAGATGACGACGTCCGCATCGACGACGCTGCCGTCCGTGAAGCGCACCTTGTCGCCCTCGAGCGCCGCGACGTTCGGCTTGCAGGTGATCTCGCCGTGCGAGATGCGGCTGAGGACGTCGTCGGAGATCGTCGGGTGCGCGTCGCCGAAACGGTGGTCGGGCTTGGGGAGCCCGTAGCGCTCCATGTCGCCGAGCGCGAGCTTCAGCATGCCCTGGAACAGCTTGCGCCGCACGGCGAACGGGATCTTGGGCGACGCGCCGAGCTGGTCCATCGGCTTGCCGAACAGGTACTTGGGGATGATCCACGCGCCGCGGCGCGCCGCGAGATACGTGTTCTTCGCGCTGAAGCTCGCCTCGACCGCGATGTCCATCGCGCTGTTGCCCATCCCGAGCACGACGACGTTCTTGTCGCGGAAGAAGTTGGGGTCCTCGCCCTTGTAGTCGTGCGAGTGCAGCTGAACGCCCTGGAACTCGTCGGCGCCGGGGAAGGCCGGCTCGGGCCAGCGCGCGTCCCAGTGGTGGCCGTTGGCCACGAGCAGCGCGTCGTAGCGGCGCTGCTCGCCGCCCTCGAGCGTGATCGTCCAGACGCCGTCGGGGCCGCGCTGCGCGTGCTCGACCCCGGTGTTGAAGCGGATCCGGTCGCGGATCCCGAAGTGATCGACGTAGTCGTCGAAGTACTTCGCGATGTGCGTGTGATGCGGGAAGTCCGGATAGGACTTCGGCATCGGGAAGTCCGTGTACTCCATCCGCTCGCGCGACGTGTTGATGTGCAGCGAGCGGTACGCGGAGCTCATCCCGTTCCTGTTGCCGAACACCCAGTTGCCGCCGACGCGGTCGGACTTCTCGAAGCACTCGACGTCGATCCCGCGCTCGGCGAGGACCTTCACGGCGGCGATGCCGGACGAGCCGGCTCCGATCACGCAGGCGGTGGGCAGCTGGGACATGGGCTCGGCGCGCTCCTCTTCGTCGGGTCAGGCGATCGGGAGAACGTAGAGGAAGATGACGCAGGCGTCAAGTTTGTCCGGACGACAGACGACAGACGACAGGAAACCGCAGCTAGCAGTTGGCAGCTTGCTATGGGGCGGGGGCTTCGCTCCCCGCCCCTACCGCGGCCGGTGCCCGTCGAACTCGATCACTTGCTGGAACGTCGGGCGGTTGGTCCAGCGCATCGTGAGCGGGCCGAGCAGCCCTGGGGCGAACTGGATCCGCTCCTTCGTCGCGTCGGAGCGCCACGCGGCCGGATCGGCGCCCTGGGCGGCGGCGAGCTCGTCGGCGGCCTGCTTCAGCGCGGCCCACAGCGCGGACTGGCAGGCCGCGCGGTCGCCGGCGCCGCAGTAGCTGTTGGCGTACTTCCCCT
>DAIOGP010000080.1:0-6766 GCA_036745135.1 Solirubrobacteraceae bacterium | reverse complement strand
TCGGCCGCGACGGGCACCGCGGCGCTCGCGCGCGGGTGTCGCGGCCGCAGCTCGCTCGCGGCCGCCTCGGCGATGGCCGGCCCCTGCGCTCCGAAGCAGAGGCCAACGACCGTGGGGCCCGAGCCGGTCACGAGCGCGACGTCGACCCCGGCCGCGCGGGCGTCGGCGAGCGCCGCGCCGATCGCCGGGCAGAGCGCACGCGCCGCGGGCTCGAGGTCGTTGACGAGCAGGTCGGCGGGCGCCGCGCCGCCCGCCGCGAGCCAGGCCAGGACTGCGGCCCGGCGCACCTCGAGCTCGGCGGCGGGGCGCGCCAGCCCGAGGCGATCGGCCTCGGCGAAGACCGCTGCGGTCGACAGCCCGACGTCGGCGGGCAGCACGAGCACGCCGTGCGGCGGGAGCGGAGCGAGCGCCTCGACCGCCTCGCCGGCGCCGCCGACGAGCGTCAGGCCCGGCGCCAGCTGGCTCGGGACGTCCGCGCCGAGGGCGGGCGCGAGCCGCGCGAGCGCGGGGTCGTCCGGCCGGCCGGCCGCGGCGGCCGCGAGCCGCAGGGTCGCCGCCGCGTCGCCCGAGCCGCCCCCCATCCCGGCCGCGACGGGCACGCGCTTGAGGATCTCGAGGCGCTGCGGCGGCGCGTCCCACCCGGTGGCCGCGCGATAGGCCGCGAGCGCCGCGGCCGCGAGGTTCGGGCCCTCGACGCCGGCGCAGAGGACCTCGTCGGCGCCGGCGCCGGCCGGCGCCGGCGCCAGCCGCAGCTCGTCCGCGAGCGACAGCGACTCGACCAGCGAGACGAGCGCGTGCAGGCCGTCGGCGCGCGGCGGGCCGAGATACAGGCAGAGGTTCGTCTTGCCCGGCGCGCGAGCGACCCAGCCGCCGCTCATCGCTCGGCCAGCCGATCCGCGAGCTCCCGGAAGTCCGCGGGCGAGAGCCGCTCGGCGCGCACGTCGGCGGGATGGCCGAGTGCGACGAGCGCCGCGCGGGCGCGCTCGCGCCGGCCCGCGGGCGCATCCGGGGCGAGCGCGAGCGAGCGGGCGAGGGCCTTGCGCCGGTGCGCGAACGCAGCCCGCACGAGCGTGCGCAGCTCCGGCGCGGACGCCGGACCGTTGCGCTCGAGCACGATCAGCACGGAGTCGACGTTGGGCACGGGGTGGAACACCGTACGCGACACGGATCGCAGGACGCGCACGTCGCACGCGAGCTGGGCGAGCACGGACGGGATGCCGTAGGCCGAGGTCCCGGGCGCCGCGGCGAAGCGCTGGCCGACCTCGCGCTGCACCATCGCCACCCAGCGGGTCGCGCCGGGGAGCTCCTCGATCGTGCGCAGGATCGCCGCGGCCGCGATCCCGTAGGGCAGGTTCGCCACGACCTTCGTCGGCGCCGGCGCGAGCGCTTCGAGGTCGAGCGCGAGCGCGTCGGCGAAGTGCAGCGTCGCGTTTGGGTGCGGGGCGAGCGCTGCGCCCAGCGCGGGCTCGAGCCGGCGGTCGAGCTCGACGACGTGGACGTGCGCGACGCGCGCCGCGAGGTACTCGGACAGCACGCCGAGCCCACCCCCGATCTCGAGCACGACGTCGTCCGGCGAGAGCTCGGCTGCGCGGCCGATGACGTCGAGGATGTTCGAGTCGATGAGGAAGTTCTGGCCCAGGTCACGGTCCGGCCGGACGCCGAACTCGCGCAGGCGCCGCAGGCTCGGCTGGGTCGGGAGCTCGGCGCTCACCACCCGAAGACCTCCGCCGCGTTGCGCTCGAGCGTCGCCTCGAGCGCCGCGTAGTCCGTCCCGCGGAGCTCGGCGAGGAAGCGCGCCGTGTGCACGACGTTCGCCGGCACGTTGGGTTGCCCGCGCACCGCCTGCGGGCTCAGGTAGGGCGCGTCGGTCTCGACGAGCAGCCGCTCGGCGGGCACCTGGCGGGCGACGTCCTGCAGCGCCGCCGCCTTCGGGTACGTGACGTTGCCGGCGAACGAGATCCACCAGCTGCGCTCCACGCACTCGCGCCAGTGGCCGGGCATCGAGAAGCAGTGCATGATCACCGCGAGCCCGTCCGCGTGCGCGCGCAGCGTCGCCAGCGTGTCCTCCTCGGCCTCGCGCGTGTGGATCACGATCGGCTTGGCGACCTCGCGTGCGAGCTCCAGCTGGGCGGCGAATGCCCGCGCCTGGTCCGCGCGCGGCGCCCGGTCGCGGTAGTAGTCGAGGCCGGTCTCGCCGATCGCGACGCAGCGCTCGTGCGCGGCGAGCGCGCGCAGCTCGGCGAGATCGGCGTCGTCGAAGCCGGCCGCCGCGTTGGGGTGGCGGCCGACGGCGGCGAAGACCTGCGGGAAGTCCTCGGCGGCGGCGAGCGCCGCCCGGCACGAGGCGCCGTCCATGCCGATCGTGAGCAGCCGCGAGACGCCGGCGCGCTCGGCGTCGGCGACGAGCTCGGCGTCGGGCGCGGAGCACGAGTCGAGGTGCGTGTGGCTGTCGATCACGACTTGGGGAAGAGCTGCTCGAGCGCTTCGACCTGCGCGCCCCCGGGCGCGGCGCCGAACGCGGCGCCCGCGAGCGCGAGCTCCGGCCGGCCGAGCGCGGCGAGCAGCTTCTCGGTCGTCGCTGGCATGTACGGGTGCAGCAGCACGGTGACGGCGCGCACGCCCTCGACGAGCGAGCGCAGGACCACGTCGAGCCGCTGCGCCGCCGCCGGGTCCTTCGCGAGCTGCCACGGCGCCTGCTCCTCGACGTAGCGGTTCAGGCGCCGCACGCGCTGCCAGATCGCGTCGAGCGCGCCGGTGAGCTCGGCGCGATCGAGCAGCGCGCACACCTCGTCACCGAGCCCCTCGAAGTCGGCGACCAGCGCGGCATCGACCTCCACGTCGGGAACGACGCCGTCGCGGTAGCGCGCGACCATCGCCAGCGAGCGGCTGGCGAGGTTGCCGTAGTCGTTGGCGAGCTCGGACTCGTAGCGCGACTCGAAGCCGACCGTGGAGACCACGCCGTCCTGCCCGAAGGGCACCTCGCGCAGGCAGTAGAAGCGCAGCGCGTCGGTGCCGAAGCGCTCCATGACCTCGAACGGGTCGAGCACGTTCCCGAGCGACTTGGACATCTTGTCCACCTCGCCGCTCGAGTCCTTCATCAGCAGATAGCCGTGCACGAACACGTGGCGGGGGAGCTCGAGCCCGGCGGCGAGCAGCAGCGCCGGCCAGTACACGGCGTGGAACTTGAGGATGTCCTTCCCGATCAGCTGGAACGTCGGCGGCCAGAAGCGGGCGCTGAGGTCCTCGCCCTCGCGCGCGAACGAGAGCGCCGTGACGTAGTTGAGCAGCGCGTCGAACCAGACGTAGAAGACGTGGCTCGGATCCCACGGGACCGGCACGCCCCAGGTCAGCTTGGAGCGCGAGAGCGAGAGGTCCTGGAGCCCGGAGCGGATGAAGGACAGCGCCTCGTTCGAGCGCTGGCGCGGCAGCACGAAGCCCGGCCGCTCGGCGTAGATGCGCTCGAGCGGCCGCTGGAAGCGCGAGAGGTGGAAGAACCAGTTCTCCTCGCGCTCGCGGTCGAGCGGGATCTTGTGGATCGGGCACGTGTTGCCCTCGGCGATCTCCGTCTCGGTCTTGAAGTCCGCGCAGCGCGGGCAGTACCAGCCCTCGTAGATGCCCTTGTACACGTGGCCGTTGTCGTGCACGCGCTGCATGACCTCCTGGACGCGCGCCTCGTGCCGAGGGTCGCTCGTGCGGATGAAGAAGTCGTTGGAGGCGTCGATCTGCGGCAGCAGCGCCTGGAAGCGCGCCGCGTTGCGGTCGGCCAGCTCGCGCGGGGTGACCCCCTCGCGCTCGGCGGCGAGCGCGACCGGCTCGCCGTGCTCGTCGGTGCCGGTCAGGAAGAACACGTCCTCACCGCGCTGGCGCATGTGCCGCGCGAGCACGTCGGCCGCGATCGTGGTGTACGCGTGGCCGAGGTGGGGCTCCGCGTTGACGTAGTAGATCGGCGTGGTGACGTAGAACGACATCCGGTCGCCGATGCTACTGACGCGACCGCGGGCGCCGGCGGCCTGCGAGCCGCCCGGCGTGCCGCGTCGAGCGCGTCCGGGCGAGAACAGGCTCAGCGCGCGGCGGTCCGCGCCCGGTAGAGCGCGTTCGCCGCCACGCCGGTCAGCTCGGCGACGACCGCCGCCGCCGGGCGCGGCTTCGCTCCCGCCGCGACGAGCCGGTCGAGCGCGTCGAGCGCCGGCCGCAGGTCGGCCGTCGCGGGCTCGCGCGCGGGGCCGACCACGAGCGCGATCTCGCCCCTGGGCGGCGCGGCCGCGTAGCGCTCGGCCAGCTCCGCGGCGGTCCCGCGCACGACCTCCTCGTGGAGCTTGGTCAGCTCGCGGCAGACCGCGACGGGGCGCTGCGGGTCGAGCGCGGCGAGCACCGCGAGCGTCGCCGCGATGCGCCGGGGGGACTCGAACGCGACGAGCGTCTCCGCCGTGCGCAGCTCGGCCTCGAGCTCCGCGCGCTTGCGGGGCAGGAAGCCGGCGAAGCGCCAGCGGTCCGCGGGCAGCGCCGACGCGACCAGCGCCGCCAGCGCGGCGGAGGGCCCCGGCAGCACCTCGACCGCGAGCCCGGCCGCGACGCACGCCTGCACGAGCAGGAACCCGGGGTCGGAGACGAGCGGCGTGCCGGCGTCCGAGACGAGCGCGACGACGCCACCGGCGCGCATCCGCTCCACGAGCTGGCCGGCCCGCGCGCGCTCGTTGTGCTCGTGGTAGGAGACGAGCCGCGCCTTGACCCCGTAGCGCTCGAGCAGCGTGCGCGTGCGGCGGGTGTCCTCGCACGCGACGACGTCCGCCTCGCGCAGCGCCGCGAGCACCCGCAGCGTGACGTCCTCGAGGTTCCCGATCGGCGTCGGGCAGACGATCAGCCTGCCGGCCGGCGGGCCGGCGGGCGCGCTCATGCGGCAGCGGCCTGGTGCCCGATGCCCTCCAGCGCGAGCGTCGCCGCACCGAGCATCCCGGACTCGGCCCCGAAGCGCGCGGGCACGATCCGCACGACGTCGCGCGACGGCGACAGCGCGCGCTCGGCGACGACCGCGCGCGCCGGGCCGAGCAGCAGGTCCCCCGCGGCGATCACGCCACCGCCGACGACCACGTACTCGGGGTTGAAGATGTTCACGTAGTTCGCGATCCCGACGCCGAGGCGCGACCCGATCAGCGCCAGCGCGTCGCGGGCGGCGGCGTCGCCGTCGTGCGCGAGCTCGGTGACGAGCGCGCCGCGGATCTCGCTGCCGGCCGCGAGCGCCTTGCCGAGCCCGGAGTCGGGACGCTCGTGGGCGATCCGCAGCGCCTCGCGCCCGAGCGCGGTGCCCGAGGCGACCGCCTCGAGGCAACCGTGGTTGGGGCACGCGCCCTGGCAGCGTGGCCCGTCCATGTCGATCACCATGTGGCCCAGCTCCGCGCCCGCGCCGATCGCGCCGCGGTAGACCTCGCCGCCGAGCACGAGGCCGCCGCCGATGCCGGTCCCGATCGTCAGCATCACGACCTCCTGCGCTCCCTTGGCCGCGCCGTGGCGCTGCTCGACGAGCGCGGCCACGTTGCCGTCGTTGTCGAGGAACACCGGCAGGCCGAGGCGCTCGGACATCACGTCGCGGAAGGGCACGTTCTCGAGCGGCAGGTTGACCGTCATGACCGCCATGCCGCGCCGCTGGTCGATCAGCGACGGGATCCCGAAGCCGACCGCGAGGACGTCGCCCTCGACCGCCGCGCGCGCCTCCTGGACCGCGTCGACGGCGAGGTCGAGCAGCTCGGCCTGGTCCTCGCCGCGGGAGGAGCGGTGCGCGCGGTGATGGACGTGCAGGCCGTCGTCGACCGCGCCCGCGAGCAGCTTCGTCCCCCCCAGATCGACGCCGATCACGCACGGTCCGGCCACGTCGGCCACTATAGAGGGGCACCATGAGCGACGATCGCGACCGGGACGAGCCTCCCGAGTACACGGTCTACCGCGCGCGGCCGGCGCTCCTGACCGGCCGCCCGCGGGCCGAGGACCCGCTCGCCGCGGGCCCGCCCGCCCCCCCGGGGGGGCCGCAACGCCGCCGCTGGCGCGCGCGGCTGCCCGCGCGCCTGCGCGGCGCGGCGACGTGGAAGCGCGTGCTCGCCTGGCTCGCGCTCGGGGCCGTCGCGTGGGTCGGGCTCTCGGTGGTGCTGTTCCTCCTCAGCGCGCAGATCGAGCAGAGCAAGGTCTCGGGCGCCGCCGAGCGCGCGCTCGACCACGGCGGCTTCCCGCTGACGAGCGCGTCCACGGTGCTCGTGCTCGGCTCCGACCAGCGCCCCAAGAGCTCCAAGGAGCCCGGGGCCGCGGGCCTCGCCAGCCGCTCGGACACGATCATGCTGCTGCGCGTCGGCGGCGGGAAGTCCGCGCGCCTGTCGATCCCGCGCGACACCGTCGTCGACATCCCGGGCCACGGGCGCGACAAGATCAACGCCGCCTACGCCTACGGCGGCGCGGCGCTCACGATCGCGACCGTCAAGCGCTTCCTGGGCATCGACGTCAACCACCTCGTCGAGGTGAACTTCGCGAACTTCCCGCGCTTCATCGACGCGCTCGGCGGCGTGAACGTGCGCACCGGCTGCGTGCGGGCCAAGGTCAACGGCGGCTACGCGCGCGGCGGCGTGACGCTGCGGCTGCGCCGGGGCACCCACCACCTCGACGGCAAGCGCGCGCTCGCGCTCGCGCGCGTGCGCAAGAACGCCTGCCGTCCGGGCGAGGACGACCTCGCCCGCGCGCTGCGCCAGCAGCAGATCCTGGCGGCGATCCGGCACCGCCTGATCTC
>DAIOGP010000079.1:0-6800 GCA_036745135.1 Solirubrobacteraceae bacterium | reverse complement strand
ACGTCGGAGACGACCGCGGCGCGCTCGACCTTCGAGCCCTCGTGCATGAACAGCTCGGCCAGCGAGCGGATCATCTCCGGCGGCAGGTTGTCGACGCAGAAGTACCCCGCGTCCTCGAACAGCTTCATCGCGGTCGACTTGCCGGCCCCCGAGAAGCCGGAGATCACGACCAGGTCCTGCAACCACGGCGTGTGCGCCTCGACGGCGGCCACCTGCGGCGCCGGCTGCCCGTCGCGCTCCCGACGGCGGCCGATCCGCAGGCCGATCCGCTGCGACAGCGTCTCGTTCACGTCCACAGTGTCGCGCGCCGGGCGGACGGGCGCATCACCTGCCCGTCCGGTTGAGCTGGACGTAGAGCTCGCGCGCCACCTTGCCCGGCACGCCCGGCACCGCCTCGAGCTGCTCGCGCGACGCTGCCAGCACCCCCTCGGGTGAGCCGAAGTGCGCGAGCAGCGCCCGCTTGCGGGCCGGGCCGACGCCGGGCAGCTCGTCGAGGATCGAGGTGGTCATCGCCTTGTCGCGGCGGATGCGGTGGTGGCCGATCGCGAAGCGGTGCGCCTCGTCGCGCACGCGCTGCAGCAGCTGCAGCTCCGGCGTGTCGTGCGCGAGCACGAGCGGCGCGCGGGCGCCGGGGATGAAGACCTCCTCGATCCGCTTCGCGAGCGAGATCACCGTCACGCCGCGCGCGCGGAAGTCGGCGAGCGCGCGCAGCCCGCTCGAGAGCTGCCCCTTGCCGCCGTCGATCACGACGACGTTCGGCAGCGCCGCGAAGCTCGGGTCGTGGTCGGGGTCGTGCGGCGAGCGCTCGCGCTGGGCCTCCCACTGCGCGGCGCGCCGCGACAGGACCTCCTCCATCGAGGCGAAGTCGTCCGAGCCCGCGACCGTGCGGATCGTGAACCGCCGGTAGTCGGCCTTCTTCGGCGCGCCGCCCTCGAACACGACCATCGCGGCGACCGTGTGGGTGCCGCCGAGGTTCGAGATGTCGAAGCACTCGATCCGCAGCGGCAGCGCGTCGAGGGCCAGCGCCCGCTGCAGGCCGTCGAGCGCCTCGGTGCGTTGCTGGCGGCGGCGCTCGGAGCGCAGCTTGTCCTGGTCGAGCGCGAGGCGCGCGTTGCGCTCGGCGAGCTCGAGGATGCGGCGCTTGTCGCCGCGCTCGGGCACGCGCAGCTCGACCGGCCCGCCGCGCCGCTGCGCGAGCGCCTCCGCCAGCGCCGGCGCGTCGCCGAGCTCCGGTTGGACGACGAGCTGCGCCGGGATCGACATCGCGCTGCCGTAGTACTGGAGCACGAACTCCTCGATCACCTCGGCCCGCTCGCGGCCGCCCTCGTTGTCGAGGTAGAAGCTCTGGCGGTCCGACAGCACCCCGTCGCGCACCTGGAAGACCTGCGCGTTCGCCGTCGCGCCGTCGGTCGCGACGGCGATCGCGTCGAGCGTGCCGACCGCCTCGTTGGCGACGCGCTGGCGCTCGAGCAGCGAGCGCACCGCGCGCAGCCGGTTGCGGTACAGCACCGCGTGCTCGAACTCCTGCGCCGCGGCCGCGGCCTTCATGCGCGCCTCGAGGTCGCGCTCGATGTCGCGGTAGCGACCGGAGAGGAAGTCGATCACGCCGTCGATCCCGCGCCGGTAGTCCTCCCGCGTCACGTAGCCGACGCACGGCGCCTCGCAGCGCTTGATGAAGTAGTCGAGGCACGGCGAGCCGCTGCGCCGCCCCGGCTCCGCCCCCTCGCAGGTGCGGAACATGAACACCTTGCCGAGCAGGTCGAGCGTGCCGCGCACGCGCTTGGCGTTCGAGAACGGGCCGAAGTAGACGCGCCCGCGCCGGTGGCGCTCGCGCGTGAAGTAGACGCGCGGGAAGTCCTCGTCGAGCGAGATCGCGATGTAGGGGTAGGACTTGTCGTCGCGCAGCCGGATGTTGAAGCGCGGCTTGTAGCGCTTGATGAAGTTCTGCTCGGTGAGCAGCGCCTCCGCCTCGGTCGCGGTGACGAGGAACTCGATGTGGTCCGTCATGCCCGCGAGGTCGGCGAAGCCGCGCGTGACCGAGTGCGAGAAGTGCGACGCGACCCGCTTGCGGATCGACTTCGCCTTGCCGACGTAGATCACCCGCCGCTTCGCGTCGCGGAACAGGTAGACGCCCGGCTGGTCGGGCAGCGAGCGGCGCTGCTCGAGGAGCTCGGCGCGCTTGATCGTGGTCGAGTCCATCGCGATCGAGGATACGGAGCGCCGGCGGGCTGCCCGGCGGGCCCCGTTAGGCTCCGGCGCGGTGGAGCCGGTCAACCTGTACAGCGACACGCAGACGCGGCCGACGCCGGCGATGCGCCAGGCGATGGCGACGGCCGAGGTCGGCGACGAGCAGCGTGGCGCCGACCCGACGGTGCTGGCTCTGCAAGAGCGCGTCGCCGAGCTGCTCGGGCACGAGGCGGCGCTGTTCCTCCCCAGCGGGACGATGTGCAACGCGATCGCGTTTCGCCTCCATGTCCGCCCCGGCGGCGACGAGGTGCTGCTGCACCGCGACGCGCACCCGGTGCTGTTCGAGGCGGGCGGGCCCGCGTCCCTCTCGGGCGCGATGCTGCGGCCGCTCGACGGCGCCGGCGGGGTCTTCGACGCGGCGACGGTCGCGGCGGCGCTGCAACCGGCCGGCGACCGCTACGCGCCGCGCTCGCGGCTCGTGTCGGTCGAGCAGACGACGAACATGGGCGGCGGGCGCATCTGGCCGCTGGAGACGATCGAGGGGGTGCTCGACCTCGCCCGCGCGCGCGGGCTGCGCGCGCACCTCGACGGGGCCCGGCTGATGAACGCGGTCGTCGCATCGGGCGTCGAAGCGACCGCCTACGCGGGCGGCTTCGACACCGCCTGGATCGACTTCACGAAGGGCCTCGGCGCGCCCGTGGGCGCGTGCATGGCCGGCTCGCGGGAGCTGATCGACGAGGCCTGGCGCTACAAGCAGATGTGGGGCGGCGCGCTGCGCCAGGCAGGGATCGTCGCGGCCGCCGGGCTGCACGCGCTCGAGCACCACGTCGAGCGGCTCGCCGAGGACCACGCCAACGCGCGCGCGCTGGCCGAGGGGCTCGCCGAGCTCCCCGGCGTCGAGCTCGACCCCGCAACGGTGGAGACGAACATCGTCATCTTCGCCGTGCCCGACGCGCCCGCGCTCGTCGCCGCGCTGGAGCGCGCAGGCGTGACGATGGGCGCGCTCGACGCCACGCGCGTGCGCGCGGTAACCCACCTCGACGTCGACCGCGCCGGGATCGACCACGCGCTCGTCGCGGCGGGCGCGGCGCTCGGCTAGGCCCGCGGCCGGGCTCAGCCGGCCGCGCGCTCGTCGCGGCGGGGGCGGCGCTCCGCCGGCCGGCCGCAGCCGGCCCACGCTCTCCGCGACGCAGCACGACTTCGCGGCGCCCTGCACCTCGACCGTGAAGCGCTGGCGGACCTCCCACCAGCCGTCCGCGAGCTCGTCGAGGCCGACGCCGGCGGCCCGCGCGCGCACCCGCGCCCCGGCCGGAACCGGGGCGGGGAAGCGGACCCGGTTCCACCCGTAGTTGATCCCGATGCCGCGGCCGTCGCGCGCGCCGAAGAGCTCGTCGCGGAAGCCGTCGATCAGCGCGAGCGTGAGGTTCCCGTGCGCGATCGTCGTCCCGTAGGGACTCTCGCGCCGCGCGCGCTCGACGTCGACGTGAATCCACTGCCGGTCGCCCGTGAGCCGGGCGAACGCGTCGATGTCGGCCTGCGTGACCTCGCGCCAGGCCGTCGGGCCGACCTCGCGGCCGCGCAGCCCCTCCAGCTCGGCGATGACAGGGTCAGGCGCGTCGCTCACGGGCCGCAGCGTAGCCGCCCGCGCCGACCCGGACGACGGGCGTAAGCTCCCGAGGACGACGTCGTCGACGCAGGAGAGTCACGCATGACCGCGACCCGGACGGCCCACCGCACCTGCCCGCTGTGCGAGGCGACCTGCGGACTGGAGATCACGCTCGCGGGAAACGAGGTCGCGGGCATCCGCGGGGACGACGACGACGTCTTCAGCCGCGGCTTCATCTGCCCGAAGGGCTTCGCGCTCAAGGCGCTGCACGAGGATCCCGATCGCCTCCGCACGCCGCTGATACGGCAGCCCGACGGCAGCTTCGCCACGGCCACGTGGACCGAGGCGTTCGCCGAGATCGACCGGCGGCTGACCCCGATCCTCGAGCGCCACGGACGCGACGCCGTCGGCGCGTACGTGGGCAACCCGGCCGCGCACGGGCTCGCCGCGATCCTCTACGGCCGCGTGCTGCTGCGGGCGCTGGGGACGAAGAGCGTCTTCACGGCGAGCACCGTCGACCAGATGCCCAAGCACGTCTCGGCCGGGCTGATGTTCGGCGGCGCCTCGAGCATCCCCGTGCCCGACCTCGACCGCACGGACCACCTGCTGCTGCTCGGCGCGAACCCGCTCGCCTCCAACGGGAGCCTGATGACCGCGCCCGACGCCCGCGGGCGCCTGCGCGCGATCCGCGCGCGCGGCGGCAAGGTCGTCGTGATCGACCCGCGCCGCAGCCGCACCGCCGAGCACGCGAGCGAGCACCACTTCATCCGGCCCGGCAGCGACGCGCTGCTGCTGTTCGCGCTCGCGCACACGCTGTTCGACGAGGGGCTCGCGGCGCCGGGCGCGCTCGCGGAGCACTGCGCCGGGCTCGAGCAGGTCGAGGCGCTGGCGCGCGACTTCGCGCCCGAGGCCGTGGCGGAGGCGTGCGGCATCCCGGCCGGCGAGATCCGTCGCATGGCGCGCGAGCTGGCCGGCGCCGAGCGCGCCGCCGTCTACGGGCGGATGGGCACGTGCACGCAGGAGTTCGGGACGCTCGCGAGCTGGCTCGTCGACGTCGTCAACGTGCTGACCGGGAACCTCGACCGCCCCGGCGGCGCGATGTTCACCAAGGCCGCCGCGGGCGCCTCCAACACGCGCGGCGCGCCCGGTCGCGGGCGCGGGCTGCTGCTGCACCGCTGGGCCAGCCGCGTGCGCGGTCTCGGCGAGGTGCTGGGCGAGCTGCCGGTCGCGTGCCTCGCGGAGGAGCTCGAGACGCCCGGCGAGGGACAGGTCCGCGCGCTGCTCACGATCGCCGGCAACCCGGCGCTCTCGACGCCCAACAGCGATCGGGTCGCGGCGGCGCTCGAGGGGCTCGAGCTCATGGTCAGCGTCGACATCTACGTCAACGAGACGACGCGCCACGCCGACGTGATCCTGCCCGCGCCGTCGCCGCTCGAGCGCTCGCACTACGACCTCGCGCTCTACCAGTTCGCCGTGCGCAACGTGGCGAACTACTCGCCCCCGGCGTTGCCGCGCGCCGCGGACATGCTCGAGGAGTGGGAGACGCTCCTGCGCCTCACCGGGATCGTCACCGGGCAGGGCCCGGACGCCGACGTCGAGGCGCTCGACGCGTTCGTCGCCGGCGAGCTCGTGCGCCGCGAGGTGGCCGACCCGACGTCGCCGGTCACCGGGCGCGACCCGGCCGAGCTGCTCGCCGCGCTCGAGCCGCGCCGCGGGCCCGAGCGCCTGCTCGACCTGATGCTGCGGGCCGGCCCCTACGGCGACGCGTTCGGCGCGCGCCCGGACGGGCTGACGCTCGCCGCGCTCGAGGCGGCCCCGCACGGGATCGACCTCGGCCCGCTCGCGCCGCGCCTACCCGAGGTGCTGCGCACCCCGAGCGGGAAGATCGAGCTCGCGCCCGAGCAGCTCGTCGCCGACGTCCCGCGGTTGCGCGCGGCGCTCGCGCGCGGCGCCAACGGGATGCTGCTGATCGGCCGTCGTCAGCTGCGTTCGAACAACTCCTGGATGCACAACCTGCCGCTGCTCGTGAAGGGGAAGGATCGCTGCACGCTGCAGGTCCACCCCACCGACGCCGAGCGGCTGGGACTCGAGGACGGCGCCCACGCCGCGGTGCGCTCGCGCGCGGGCGAGGTGACGGCGCCGGTCGAGGTGACCGACGCGGTCATGCCCGGGGTGGTCAGCCTGCCGCACGGCTGGGGGCACGACCAGCCCGGCTCGAGGACAGGGGTCGCCGCCGGGCACGCGGGCGTCAACAGCAACGTGCTCGCCGACGAGCTCGCGGTCGAGCCGCTGTCGGGCAACGCGATCCTCAACGGGATCCCGGTCGAGCTGACGGCGGTGCGGGCGGCCGAGCCGGCAGCTGTCGCGTAGCCGGGCGCGCGAGCCGGTCAGGCCCCTGCGAGGGCCGCGGCCGGGCGGTCGACCCTGAAGACGAGGTGGCGCCACCCCGGGTCGCCGTGCAGCGTCTCCTTCCAGACCGTCATGCCGATCCGCTCGGCGACACCGCGCGAGGGCGCGTTCTCCGGCCGCACGAGCGAGATCAGATGGGCGAGCCCGAGCTCGGCGAAGCACCAGTCGCGGCACGCGGCAGCCGCCTCGCTCGCGATGCCCTGGCGCGCGCGGGACGGCGTGATCGACCAGCCGAGCTCGACCTCCGCGGTGCCGTCGACCTGCTGATCGGTCGGGCCGACGTTGCCGAGCAGCGCGCCCGTAGCGCGGTCCTCGACCGCCCACAGCGCGTAGCCACGCCGGTCGTGGTGCGCGATCGCGCGCTCGATCCAGGTCCGCGACTCAGCCCGACTGAAGGGGCGCGGATAGAAGCGCATGTGCGCCGGGTCGGACTGGATCGCGTGCAGCGCGTCGAGGTCCGACAGGTCCGCCGCGAACGGCCGCAGAACGAGCCGCTCCGTCTCGAGGATGGCGCCGGCCATGGCGCCATGGTGGCAGACGCGGCGCCGGCGGGAACGCCGTTGACAGGTCCCTTCCGACGACCGACCATGCGGCGTCG
>DAIOGP010000078.1:0-6817 GCA_036745135.1 Solirubrobacteraceae bacterium | reverse complement strand
GGCTGGCGCTGGTCGGAGCACGTGAAGCCGATCGCCGGCACCGACAGCTGCCAGGTGCGACACATCGGCGTGGTCCTCGAGGGGCGCATGCACGTCGCGATGGACGACGGCAGCGAGATCGAGGTCGGCCCGGGCGACGCGTTCGACATGCCGCCGGGGCACGACGCCTGGATCGTGGGCGACGAGGCCTGCGTGCTGCTCGACTTCGGCGGGTTGAAGGGGTACGCGCAAGCCCACTGAGATGACGATCGCCGCCGTCGGGGTGGCTCGCCGGCGACGGCGCCACGCGATGGCCCGACGCCGGCGCTCGCCGGCGCGGCTCCCGTCGGCCGCTCGCCCTGGAATACTGCGCTGGCGATGACCGGCTTGGGCGCCGTCCTCACCGCGATGGTCACTCCGTTCGACGCGCAGGGGCGCGTCGACCAGGAGGCGGCCGTCCGGCTCATGCACCACCTCGTCGAGCACGGCTCGGACGGCTTGGTGATCTGCGGGACGACGGGCGAGGCTTCGACGCTCTCCGACGACGAGCAGATCTCGCTGATCACGCTCGCCGTCGCCGAGCTCGGCGGGCGTGCCACGGTCATCGCCGGCGCCGGCTCGAACGACACGCGCCACGCCGTCGAGCTCACCGCGCGCGCGACAGAGGCCGGCGCCGACGCGATCCTGTCGGTCACGCCGTACTACAACCGCCCGAACCGCCGCGGGATCAGGGCGCACTTCGAAGCCGTGGCCGCGGCGACGGACCGCCCCGTGATCCTCTACAACATCCCCGTGCGCACGGGGACCGACATGCCCAACGACCTGCTCGCCGAGCTCGCCGAGATCGACGGCATCACGGCCGTCAAGCAGGCCAACGCCGACAGCGTCGCGCTCGTGGACGGGCTCGACCTCTACGCCGGCAACGACGACAGCTTCTGCGACGTGCTCGAGCTCGGCGGCGCCGGGGGGATCCTCGTCGCGAGCCACATCGTCGGCGACGAGCTGCGCCGGATGGTCGAGGAGCCCGCGCAGCGGCGCGCCATCGACGACACGTTGCGCGACGTCTACGCCGCCCTGTCCGTCGCTCCGGCGTCGGCCTCGGTCAAGGCGGCGCTGAACATGCTCGGCCAGAGCGTCGGCGGCGTGCGGCTGCCGCTCGTGGAGGCCGACGAGCAGGAGCAGCGGCAGATCCGCGCGATGCTCGAGCGCCACGGTCTGCTCGCGGCGGCCTCCGCGTGAGCGGCGCGCTGCGCGTCCTGCCGCTCGGCGGGCTCGGCGAGATCGGCAAGAACATGACCGTCCTCGAGTACGAGGACCGGATCGTCGTCGTCGACGTCGGGCTGCGCTTCCCGACCGCCGAGATGATGGGCATCGACCTCGTCCTGCCCGACTTCGCCTACCTGCGCGAGCGCGCGCAGGACATCGAGGCGATCATCGTCACGCACGGGCACGAGGACCATCTCGGCGCCCTTCCGTGGGTGCTGCGCGAGCTGGGGGAGGCGAACGTGCCGGTCGTCTACGGCGGCCGCCTGACGATGGCGATGGCGCGCGCGAAGCTCGACGAGCACAAGCTCACGCAGACCCCCCTCGAGGAGCTCGCGCCTGGCGACCACGCCACTGCCGGCCCGTTCGACCTCGAGATGGTCCACATGACCCACTCGATCCCGGATGCCTGCGGCGTCGCCGTCACGACCGACCTCGGCACCGTGCTGATCACCGGCGACTACAAGTTCGACCAGACCCCGGTCGACGGCATCCCGGCCGACGTCGGGCGGCTCGCCGAGCTCGGCCGCGACGGGCTGCTGCTCCTCTGCGGTGACTCGACGAACGCCGACCGGCCGGGGACCTCCGAATCCGAATCCGGCGTCGGGCCGCACCTGGAGGACGTCTTCTCCCGCTGCGAGGGGCGGATCGTGGTCACGAGCTTCGCCTCGAACATCCATCGCGTGCAGCAGGTCGTCGACGCGGCCGCGGCGCTCGGGCGCAAGGTGGTGCTCGTCGGCCGCTCGATGCGCAAGAACGTCAACATCGGCAGCCAGCTCGGCCACATCTCGATCCCCGAGGGCCTCCAGGTCCAGCCGCGGGAGGCGGAGAGCTTTCCGGACCACAAGCTCGTCGTCATCTCGACCGGCTCCCAGGGCGAGCCGCTTTCGGCGCTGCGGCGCATGGCGCATCGCGACCACCCGCAGATCCGCCTCAAGGACGGCGATACGGTCGTGTTCTCGGCCACGCCGATCCCCGGCAACGAGCGCGCGGTGAACGAGACGATCGACCGCCTGTACCACATCGGCTGCGACGTGATCACGGCGCGCGACGCGCCCGTGCACGCCTCGGGCCACGGCTACGCGGAGGAGCTCAAGCTGATGCTCAACCTCACGCAGCCGCGCTACGTGATGCCGTTCCACGGCGACTTCAAGCGAATCCACCTCCACGGGCGCCTCGCGGAGTCGGTGGGGATCCCGCCGGAGCGGATCTTCAAGGGCGAGAACGGCCTGCCGCTGGAGCTCGACGGGCGCGGGGCTCGCTTCGGCGAGCGCGAGCGGGCCGGCATGATCTTCGTCGACGGCGTCGACATCGGCGACGTCGCCGACGTCGCGCTGCGCGACCGCCGCATGCTCTCGGCGGACGGCATCTTCATCGTCGTCGCGACCGTCTCCGAGCAGGATGGCCAGTCCGTCGCGCCGCCGGAGGTGATCTTCCGCGGGGTCCCGTTCATGGACGAGGCGGGCGGCCTGCTCGACGACATCCGCGACCAGGTCGAGAGCTCGCTCGCGCGCGCGGCCGCCGACGAGATCCACGAGCTCGACCTGCTCGAGCAGGCGCTGCACGACGACCTGGCGGCGTTCGTCTACGACCGGCTGAAGCGGCGGCCGATGGTCCTGCCCGTCGTCGTCGAGGTGTGATGCGGCGAATCCGGCTCGCGGCGCTCGCCGCGGCCTGTCTCCTGCTCGCCCTCGCACCGGCTGCCGTCGCGCGTGGGCTCGCGCTGCGCTCGTGCCCGGGCGAGCTGCCCGGCGAGTGCGGGACACTGCGCGTGCCGCTCGACCGAACCGGGGCGCAGCCCGGCGTGGTCCCGCTGCGCATCGACCGCGTGCTCGCTCGCCGCGGTCGCGGTGCGCCCGTCGCGCTGTTCGCGTTCGCGGGCGGCCCCGGGCAGGCGGCGGTGCCGTTCACCGCCGACTTCGCGGCCGCGCTCGTGCCGGCGCTGCGCACCCGCGACCTCGTCGTGTTCGACCAGCGCGGGACCGGCGCCTCGGGCCTGCTGCGCTGTCCGGCGCTCGAGCGCGCGAAGTTCCCCAACTACGGCAAGCCGGCGCAGGAGTGCGCGGCGATCCTCGGCCCGGCGCGCGCCTTCTACACGACGCCGGACACGGTCGAGGACATCGACGCGGTCCGCCGCGCGCTCGGCTACGAGCGGATCACGCTGTACGGCGTGTCCTACGGGACGAAGGTCATGCAGGCCTACGCGCTGCGCTACCCGCAGCACGTCGAGCGGCTGCTGTTCGACTCGACGCTGCCCGTCACGGGCCCCGACCCGTTCTATCGCTCGAGCCTGGCGGCGATGCCGCGCATGCTCGCCGCGCTGTGCGCGAGCCCGGCGTGCAACGGGGTGTCGACCGAGCCGCTCGCCGATCTCAAGTCGCTCGTGGCGCGGCTCGAGACCTCGGGCCCGCTCCTCGGCCCGCTCTACGGCGCCGACGGCCGCGCCCGCAGCAAGCGGCTCGCCCAGTTCGACGTCTTCAGCGTCGTCGTCGCCGGCGACCTCAACCCGCTGCTGCGCTCCGGTCTCCCGGCGGCGCTGCGCTCGGCGCTCGCGGGCGACGTGGCCCCGATGCTGCGCCTGGCGCGGCTGGCGAACGACACCGAGGAGGGCACGGTCGACCCGGCCGAGTTCTCGACCGCGCTGTACGCGGCCACGGTCTGCGAGGAGGCGCCGCTGCCGTGGGCACGAACGGCTCTGCCGGCGGAGCGCAGAGCGCAGGCCGAGGCGACGATCGACGCGATCAGCGATGCCGTGCTCGCTCCCTTCGACCGTGCGACGGCGCGCGACTCCGACGTGCTCAAGCTGTGCGCGCCGTGGCCGACGGCTCCGGCCGCGCCCGTGTTCGGACAGGGCCCCTACCCGGCCGTGCCGACGCTCTTCCTGGAGGGCGAGGGCGACCTGCGCACGCCGATCGAGGACGCGCGCTCGGTCGCCGCGCAGATCCCCGGCGCGACCGTGCTGGCCGTCCCCGACACGGGGCACTCGGTCCTGGGCGCGGACCTGTCGCGCTGCTCGACGGGCGCCGTGCGGCGCTTCTTCGCGGATCGCCCCGTCGTGCCGTGCGCTCACGGACGTCCCTACTTCACGCCCGAGCGCATCGCGCCGCCGGTCCTGCAGGACGTAACCCCGGTGGCGGCGGTCGGCGGGCGCGCGGGGCGCACGCTCGAGGCCGTCCGGCGCACGGTGCGAGACGCCGGCTGGGCGTTCATCGCGAAGGCCGTCGCCGGGGCCACCGACGCGCAGCTCGCGCGCGGGATGGGCGGACTGCGGGGCGGCCGTCTGAGCTTTCGCGACGGCACGATCACGCTGCGCGGCTTCGCGTACGTCCCGGGCGTGCGCATCAGCGGCGAGCTCGAGCTGGGCGGGCTGCGGCTGAGCGGGACGATCCGCGTCAGCGGGTCGGCCGCGACGCCGGGGACGCTGCGCGTGCAGGAGGACGGCTCGCTGCGCGGCCGGCTCGCCGGACGCGACGTGCGCAGCGGCGCCGTGAGCGCCACTGCGGCCGGCGCAGCTCCGGCCACCGCCACCGCAACGGATCCGCGGCTGTCGGTGACGCTGCGCGAGGCGCGGCGGCTGGCCCGCTCCGTGGCGTTCAGCGCTCGCCGCTGAGCGCGGTCGGCTCGGGCGTCGCCGGCACGTGGCCGCGCGCCGCCGGCAGGCGGACGACGAACCGCGCGCCGACGCCGTCGAGCGGCGGCTCGAGCGTGACGGAGCCGCCGTGGGCCTCGGCGACGGCGCGCACGATCGCGAGCCCGAGGCCCGAGCTCCCGCCGCGGTCGGCGGCGCCGCGCACGAAGCGATCGAAGATGTGCGGGGCGAGGTCCGGCGCCACGCCGGGGCCGTCGTCCTCGACCGCGAGCACGACCTGGCCGTCGTTGACGTCGACGGTGGCCTCGACGGCGGTGTGCTCCGGCGTGTGGCGCAGCGCGTTCTCCATCAGGTTGAGGGCCATGCGGTGCAGCTCGTCCGCGGCGCCGTCGACGATCGCGGGCGTCGTCTGCACGGCGAGGCGACGCGTCCCGGCGACTGGCTCGAGTTCGGCCGCGACGTCGACGAGCACGCTCGCGAGGTCAGTCGGCGCGTGCCGGGCCTCGCGGCCGGCGTCAGCCCGGGCGAGCAGCAGCAGGTCGGCGACGAGCCGGCGCATGCGCTGCGTCGAGCGCAGCGCCGACTGCGCGGCGTCGCGCTCCTCGCCCTCGAGCTGCTCGGCGAGCAGCTCGAGGTTCGCGAGCACGCTCGTGAGCGGGGTGCGCAGCTCGTGCGACGCGTCGGCCACGAACGCCCGCTGGCGCGCGAGCGCGGCCTCGGTCTCGCCCTGCGCGGAGTTGAGGGAGCGGAGCATCAGGTCGAGCGTGCGCGCGAGCTCGCCGACCTCGTCGCGCGCGTCGACCTGCGGCACGCGCAGGCCCGGGTCGCGCGTGCGCTCGATCTGGCGCGCCGTCGCGGTCAGCCGGGCGATCGGTCGCATCGCGCGGCGCGCCACCACGAGGCCGGCGAGCAGCGCCAGCCCGGCGCCGCCGAGCACGCCGATGACCACGAACACCCAGACGCGGTGCTGCGAGTGGCTGATGCTCGAGAGCGGCCGCGCGTACTCGAGCATGGTGCGGATCGGGACCGGCTCGAGCCCGTTGCCGCCCAAGGGGCTGACGGTCCGGGCGCCGAGGCCGATGGCGACCTCCGGCGTGACCAGGACCGTGAGCGTCGGTCCCGTGCGGTAGGCGACCCGGTAGCCCCGGTAGTCGAGCAGCGCCGGCGTGCGCGTCGCATAGCCGAGGTCGACCGCGCCGCGGGTCGCGCAGAGCACGCGCGGCGCGTCGCCGTACACGGCCAGCACGCGCACGACGGCGCGCCCGCTGGCTGCGTAGCCGTCGAGGTTGATGTTCGGGTTGCAGCGACCCTCGGACGTGAGCAGGTCGTCGCGGCTCAGTCCCTGGAGGTTGTTCGCCGCGGTCGTGATCTGCTGGTCGAAGTCCGACCGGATCTGGCGCGTCGTGAGGATGCCGACCATCACCGCGAACCCGACCAGGATCACGAGCGTGAGCAGCGCCGAGCCGCCGGCGAGGCGCCAGCGGATCGGGACGCGCTTAGACGCGGAGGATGTAGCCCGCGCCGCGGATCGTGTGAAGGATGCGAGGCTCGCCACCGGCTTCGAGCTTCCTCCGTAGGTTGGAGACGAACACCTCGATCGTGTTCGTGATCGAGAACGGGTCATAGCCCCAGACGTCGTCGAGCAGCTGCTGGCGCGAGACCACGATCCGCTCGTTGCGCATCAGGTACTCGAGCAGCTCGAACTCGCGCTGGGTGAGGTCGATCCGCCTGTCGCCGCGCCGGACCTCGTGCGAGTCCGGGTTCAGCGTGACGTCGCCGGCGGAGAGCGCCGCCGAGCCGCGCGGCGGGCGACGGCGCAGGAGCGCGCGCAGCCGCGCCAGGAGCTCCTGGCGCTCGAACGGCTTCACGAGGTAGTCGTCGGCGCCTGCGTCGAGGCCGTCGACGCGCGACTCGAGCGCGTAGCGGGCCGTCAGAATCAAGATCGGCACGTCCCCCTCGGCGCGCAGCGTCTTGGCGACCTCGATG
>DAIOGP010000077.1:0-6823 GCA_036745135.1 Solirubrobacteraceae bacterium | reverse complement strand
CATCGGCGCGGCCCCCAGACCCTGCCCACGCGGTTGCGACCCCCAGACGACCACAACCGCGCGCGCACCGCGCACCGCCGCCGGCCTCGCCGCCCCAGAATGCCGGCAGCTGCAGGCGAAGATCGCCGCGTGCGAACCGCGATGTGCTATTCGTCACGGATGGCGATCATCGCCGCCGACACGCGCGGGCTGCTCGCGCAGGTCCCGATCCTGGCCGAGCTCGACCCCGAGGAGCTCGACCGCATCGCCGAGGTCGCCGTCCCGCGGCGCTTCGAGGCCAACCAGGTCGTGTTCCGCGAGGGTGACGCGAGCGACACGTGCTACATCGTCGCCGCGGGCCATGCGCGCGCGATCCGCGAGCACCCCGACGGGCGCACGATCACGCTCGCCAGCTTCGGGCCGGGCGACATCTTCGGGGAGCTGTCGCTGTTCGACGACGAGCGCCGCTCGGCGACCGTCGAGACGCTCGACGAGGTCGAGGCGCTCGCCGTGCTCGGCGCGGACGTGCGCCGGCTGATGCGCGCCCACCCCGACGTCGCCGTCCACCTCGCGGTCGCGCTCGTCCGGCGGCTGCGCGCGGCGAACGACCGGCTCGCGCGGCGATCGTTCCAGACCGTCCAGGGGCGCGTGGCCGACGTGCTCAAGGAGCTCGTCGAGCAGGCGCGGAGCGAGGGCGCCGGCGAGCACGACGTGCTCGTCACCACCACGCAGGCCGAGGTCGCGCAGCTCGCGGGCTCCTCGCGCGAGTCGGCGAGCCGCTTCATGGCCGAGCTCGAGCGCGCGGGCATCGTGTCCCAGGGCCGCGGCCGGCTGATCGTGCACGACCCTTCGGCGCTCGAGGGCTACGTCTACTGACGCTGACACCGGAGGTGGCCGGCGGCCGGCGGGACGCGAAGTCTCAGCCGGCGGCGTCGTCGTGCGCGGGGACGAGGTCGTCGTGATCCGCCCGCGCGGGCGCGACGCGCTCGCGCTCCCCAAGGGCCGGATCGACGAGGGCGAGAGCATGGCCGAGGCCGCCACGCGCGAGGTGCGCGAGGAGACCGGCGTCGAGGCGGACCTCGTCGAGAAGCTCGGCGACGTGCGCTACTGGTACCGCCGCGACGGGCGCTCGATCGCGAAGGTCGTGAGCTTCTACCTCTTCAGCTACCGGTCCGGCGACACCGCCGATCACGACCACGAGGTCGAGGAGGCGCGCTGGATGCCGCTCGCGCAGGCGGCCCGCGAGCTCTCCTACGACGGCGAGCGCGAGATGGTCGAACGGGCACGCGCGCGCATCGCCGGCGCGCCCATCGGCCAGGCCGACCGGTAGGCTGGGACGCCGTGCAGTGCTTGAACTTCTACTCGACGATCTTCGCCGACCAGCTCAAGCGGGGCCGCAAGACGGCCACCATCCGGCTCGGCGACAAATCGCACAAGTACCGGAAGAACCAGGTCGTGCTGGTCACGATCGGCTACCAGTACTCGCCGCGCGAGAAGATCTTCAACGCGGTCATCGACCACGTCGAGGTCAAGCGGGTCAAGGACCTCTCGCCGCGCGACATCGAGCACGACCACCCCGAGTTCCGCCGGACCGAGGAGATGATGAACTTCCTCGAGCAGATCTACGGGCGCTCCGTGTCGCTCGACGACACGGTCACCGTGGTGCGCTTCTCGCAGATCGTCGAGCACCCCACCGACGTGACCGAGCGGTTGCGCGGCTTCGGCGGCGCGCAGAACTGAGGCGGGCGGCGGCCCGGGCGGCCGCCGCGCTCGGCACTCTCGTCCTGCGAGTGCCAAAATGGCTTGACATCGGGCTTTGCGCCGCCCTATAGTGGGTCTACTTGGCACTCTGCCCATGCGAGTGCCAAGCGCTCTGTTTTCCCCCCTTTCCACGGAGGTTCCCACTCATGAAGCTCAAGCCCCTCGGCGATCGTCTGATCGTGCGGGCGCTCGAGGAGGAGGAGACCACGGCCAGTGGCCTCGTCCTCCCCGATACGGCCAAGGAGAAGCCCCAGAAGGGCAAGGTGCTCGCAGTCGGCGACGGCAAGCTCGACGACGACGGCAAGCGCATCCCCCTCGACGTCGCCGAAGGCGACGAGGTCCTCTACAGCAAATACGGCGGCACCGAGATCAAGGTCGACGGCGAGGACCTGCTGGTCCTGCGTGAGTCGGACGTGCTCGCCAAGGTCGAGTCCTAGCGATCGGGCCCGGCCCCGGTCGAGGACGACCGGCGGCGTCTCAGCCCTAGCGTGAAACCCGCGGCGTCTGACGAGCCGCGCAGGAACCAGGAGAAACGATGGCTCACAAGGAACTGAAGTACGAGGCGGAGGCGCGCAAGGCCCTCGAGGCCGGCGTCGACGCGGTCGCCAACGCCGTCAAGGTGACGCTCGGCCCCAAGGGCCGCTACGTCGTCCTCGACAAGAAGTTCGGCGCTCCGACGATCACCAACGACGGTGTCACGATCGCACGTGAGATCGAGGTCGAGGACGTCTTCCAGAACCAGGGCGCGATGCTCGTGCGCGAGGTCGCCACCGCGACGAACGACGTCGCCGGCGACGGCACGACGACGGCGACGGTGCTCGCCCAGGCGATCGTTCGCCAGGGCCTCAAGAACGTCGCCGCGGGCGCCAACCCGCTCGCGCTCAAGCGCGGGATCGAGGTCGCGGTCAACCAGGTCGTGGCCAGCATCGGCAAGCAGTCCAAGGAGGTCTCCGGCAAGGAGCAGATCGCGCGCGTGGCGTCGATCTCGGCCGGCGACGACGAGATCGGCGACGTGATCGCCGACGCGATCGAGAAGGTCGGCAAGGACGGCGTCGTGAACGTCGAGGAGGGCCAGACGTTCGGCATGGACCTCGAGTTCACCGAGGGCATGCAGTTCGACAAGGGCTACATCTCGCCCTACATGGTCACCGACCAGGACCGCATGGAAGCCGTCCTCGACGACCCCTACGTCCTGATCGCCAACCAGAAGATCGGCTCGGTCCGCGACGTGCTGCCGGTGCTCGAGCAGGTCATCCAGTCGGGCAAGCCGCTGCTGATCATCGCCGAGGACGTCGAGGGCGAGTCCCTCGCGACGCTCGTCGTGAACAAGCTCCGCGGCACGTTCACCGGCGTGGCCGTCAAGGCGCCGGGCTTCGGCGATCGCCGCAAGCGCATGCTGGAGGACATCGCCGTCCTCACCGGCGGCGAGGTGATCACCGAGGAGCTCGGCCTCAAGCTCGAGAACACGAAGCTCTCGCAGCTCGGGCACGCGCGCAAGGTCGTGGTGGACAAGGACTCGACCACGATCATCGACGGTGCCGGCGACGGCGACGCAATCAAGGCCCGCATCAAGCAGCTCAAGGGCGAGATCGAGACGACCGACTCCGACTTCGACCGCGAGAAGCTGCAGGAGCGGCTGGCGAAGCTGGCCGGCGGCGTCGCCGTCGTCAAGGTCGGCGCCGCCACCGAGACGGAGATGAAGGAGAAGAAGCACCGCGTCGAGGACGCGCTGCAGGCCACCCGCGCGGCCCTCGAGGAGGGCATCGTGCCGGGCGGCGGCGTCGCGCTCCTGCAGGCGGCCGAGGCGATCACGCTCGACTCGCTCGACGACGACGAGAAGACCGGCGCGCGGATCATCCTGCGCGCGCTCGAGGAGCCGCTGCGGCAGATCGCCGAGAACGCGGGCCACGAGGGCTCGGTCGTCGTCAACGACGTCCGCAAGGCCAAGAAGGGCCAGGGCCTGAACGCGGCCACGGGCGAGATCGTCGATCTCGTCGCGGCGGGCGTGATCGACCCGGCGATGGTGACGCGCTCGGCGCTCCAGAACGCCGCGTCGATCGCGAAGAACATCCTCACCACCGAGGCGATCGTCGCCGAGGTCCCGGACAAGGACAACGGTGGCGGCGGTGGCGGCGGCATGCCCGACATGAGCGGGATGATGTAGCCGGCGCTCACGCGCGAAGCCGTACGACGAGGGCCCGGCGCTGCGCCGGGCCCTCGGTCGTTCAGGAGCGTTGGTGGCCGGCGCCGACCGTTACTCGGGCAGCTCCGGCAGCAGGCCGAACTGGCGCAGCAGGCCGGCGACGTCCCAGTAGCTGATCTCGCTGTCGAAGAGGCCGTCGGGGCCGACGCGCAGCACGTTGCAGCCGTCGCTCTCGACGCGGTTGCCGGTCGGCGGGATGCCGTGGAACTCGCCGGCGTGCGTGGCGAGCGCGGACCACTCGACGTAGGCGACGCTGCCGTCGCACCCGAAGCGCTGCAGCCGCGCCTCGACGTCCGGGAAGGCGACGAAGTACTGCGCCACGGATTCACGGATGGCCTGCCGATCGGGCAGCGCCGTCTGGCGACCGATGTCGCGGCTGATCGCGGCTTCCGAGTAGCACGCGGCGACCGCGTCGGCGTCGTGACGGTTCCAGGCCTCGAACCAGCGATCGACCAGGCCGCTGATGGCGTCACGTGTCATCTGCCCTCCCGGCCCATCGGAAACCCGAGGGTACGCCCGCGGCGAGTGCGCCGCAAGGCTCAGGTGGCCGGCCGCTGGGCGCCTGCGAGGAAGTCGAGGACCAGGCGCGCGAACTCGGCCGGAGACTCCATCGGGACCATGTGGGCGGGGCCGTCGATGACGGCCAGGCGCGCTCCCGGGATCTCGCGCGCGAGGCGCTCGGTCCCCGCCCGGGCGTGGTCGACGTCGTGGTCGCCGACGATCGCGAGCGCCGGCACGCCGATCTCGGCCAGGCGCCCCAGAGCGGGCGGCTCGAGCTGCTCGGGCTCGCGCCACGGCTCTGCCGCGCGCAGCCAGACCTCGCGATTCATCACGCGCATGCGCTCGCGCACCTCGGGGTCCACCTCGTGCGGCGCGCGGCGCGGACCGTCGACCCACATCCGCAGCTCGAGCTCGTTCGCGCGGTCGACCTCGCCCGCGAGGAACGCGGCGTCAGCCGCTTCGGCCTGCGCGGCCAGGTCGGCCGGCCACGGGCTGCCGAAGGGCCCCCCCGCGACGAGCACGAGCGCCGCGACCCGCTCGGGGAACGCGAGCGCCGTGTCGATCGCGACCCCACTGCCGAACGAGATGCCGAGGAGCGCCGCGCGCTCGATGCCGAGCGCGTCGAGCAGCCGCACCGCATCGCGGTGGTGCGCGTACGGCACGTCGGCGGCGCTCGAGCGCCCGAAGCCGCGCAGGTCGTAGCGGACGACACGGTGCCGGGCGCAGAGCGGCTCCCACACGTCGTCCCACATGCGCAGGTCTGCGATCCCCGCGTGCAGCAGCAGCAGCGGCGGGCCTTCGCCCGCGACGTCGAAATGCAGGCGCCCGCCGCCGTCGACCTCGGCGAAGCCGCTCTCGTGCGCGCTCATCCCGCGGCCTCGGCGCGGCGCAGCCCGCGGATCGCCCACACGATGCCGAGCGCGCTGAGGCCGGCGCCGGCGGCGAACGCAACGACGACGCGCGTCTCGCGCCCCGAGATGAAGCCGCGACCGGCCTCGACCAGCGCGGTCACCGGGTTGATCTGGGCCACGGTGTGGATCCAGCCGGAGAGCAGGTCGATCGGGACGTACACGGGGGCCAGGAACAGGAGGATGAAGATCGGCATCTGCATCACCGGCGCCGCCTGCATCGAGCGGATCCGCATCGCGACGCCGACCGCCCACATCGTCGCCGCGACGTTCGTCAGCAGGGCGAGCCCGATCAGCCCGACGAGGTCGACGCCGTCGCCCCCGACGCGCATGCCCGTGAGCAGCGCGACGACGAACACGATCGAGCCGACGAGCAGCGCGCGCGCCATCGCGGCGAGCATGTAGCCGAGCACGATCCCGCTGCGTCGGGGCGCCGCCAGCAGCAGCCGCCGGGTGAAGCCGCTCTCGAAGTCGCGCGCGATCGAGAAGCCCGTGAAGACGCCGCCGAACGCCGACGCCTGCAGCAGGACGAAGACGAACTGGAAGGCCGTGTAGCCCGACGGAAAGTCGAAGCCCGGGACGCTCCCGACGCGCGAGAGCCCGCCCGCGAAGGCCGTCAGGAAGAACAGCGGAAAGAGCACGGATGGCAGCAGCAGCGCCGGGTTCGTCAGCGCGTGGTGGAGGTTGCGCCACGCGACGCCGAGCGCCACAGCGCGCACGCGGGCGCTCGCGCTCACGTCCGCACCAGCCGCGTGCGCAGCGCGAGCGACGCCGCCGTCAGCGAGATCACGATCAGACCCCCGGCGAGGCCGAAGGCGAGCGCGAGCGCCTGGCCGTCCCAGCCCGTGACGATGAGGCTGCGGATGCCCTCGACGAAGTAGGAGACCGGGTTCCACGTCGCCACCGTACGGAACCAGTCGGCCTTGATCAGGTCGCGCGGCAGGAACGCCGACGAGAGGAAGACGACGACGAAGAACAGCGGGAAGAGGCCCTGCACGGCCTCGCCCGACCCGGTGCGCAGCGCGACGACGGCGCCGAGGCCCGCGAAGCCGAGCGCGATCAGCGTCGCCAGCAGGACGATCACGAACGCACCGCCTACGCCGGCGGCGATCCCCGCGCCCGCGATCAGGCCCACCGCGAGGTAGACGCACGCCTGCACCAGCCCCATCGTGACGGCGCCGCCCAGCTGGCCCGCGAGCAGGGCGACCCCGCGCATCGGCGTCAGCGCGAGCCGGTTGAGGAAGCCGGTCTCGATGTCGAGCGCGAGGTCGGTGCCGGCGTTCATCGCCGCGAACAGCGCCCCCTGCATGAACGGCACGGCGAGCGCGACGTCGAAGTAGGAGCCGGGGAAGCCGGGGATCCGCGACGCGCTGTCGAGGCCGGCGCTGTTCACCGCGAGCAGGATCAGCGGGAACACGAGCGGGAAGACGATCGACGCCGGCTGGCGCAACGTGCGCAGGACCGAGCGCCG
>DAIOGP010000076.1:0-6839 GCA_036745135.1 Solirubrobacteraceae bacterium | reverse complement strand
GTCGAGATCGTGAGGATGGCCGTGCGCACGCTGCAGAACCTTACGCAAGGGGCGCGCGACGCTTGCGCGCGCCGTTCCCGCTGGTAGGCTCGGCCCGTGCCCAGAGACCGGATCCCACGGAGGGGAACGGCCGCGACGCGCGGTTCGTCACGCGCGCGCCTCGGGGCCTGCGGTGCGGCCGTGCTCGTGACGCTGGCGCTTGCCGGTACGGCGAGCGCAGCCGACCCGGTGATCGTCGCCGCCGGCGACATCGCGTGCGGCAAGGAGACCGTCGGCGGCGCCTGCAAGCAGAAGGCGACCTCTGACCTGATCGGCCAGATCGCGCCGCAGGCCGTCCTGCCGCTCGGGGACAACCAGTACGAGTACGGGCAGCTCGCGAACTTCCTCAACTTCTACGGCCCGACATGGGGTCGCTACAAGTCGGTCACCCGACCGGCGGCCGGCAACCACGAGTACGGCACGCCAGGCGCAGCCGGCTACTTCGACTACTTCAACGGCTTCGGCGTCGCGAGCGGTCGGGCCGGCAGCCGCACCACCGGCTACTACTCGTTCGACCTCGGGAGCTGGCACCTGATCGCGCTCAACAGCAACTGCGAGCAGATCGGCGGCTGCGGCGTGGGCTCGGCGCAGGAGCGCTGGCTGCGCCAGGACCTCGCCGCCAACGCGAACAAGTGCACGATCGCCTACATGCACCACCCGCGCTGGTCCTCCGACGCCAACGACCTCGGCGATCCGGCGTACGCCCCGTTCGTGCAGGCGCTCTACGACTATCGCGCGGAGCTCCTGCTCGTCGCGCACGCGCACGTCTACGAGCGCTTCGCGCCGCAGACCGCGACCGGGGCCGCGGACTACGCGAGCGGCGTGCGCCAGCTCATCGTCGGGACCGGCGGCAAGTCGGAGTGGGGCTTCACGTTCCCGCAGCCCAACAGCGAGGTGCGCAACTCGACCGCCTTCGGCGTCCTCAAGCTGACGCTGCACCCGTGGAGCTACGACTGGCGCTTCGTGCCCGTGGCCGGCTCGACGTTCAGCGACTCGGGGACCGCCCTGTGCCACAAGGGCGTGCCCGACTCGTCGCCGCCGAGCGCGCCGACCGGCCTCACCGCCACGGCGCCGAGCTCGAGCCGCGTCGACCTGAGCTGGACCGCGAGCACCGACAACGTCGGCGTCGCGAGCTACGGGGTCTTCCGCGACGGGACGCAGGTCGGGACGACCACGAGCACGAGTTGGTCCGATTCCTCGGTGGCCGCCGCGACGCGCTACAGCTACACGGTCGTGGCCCGGGACGCCGCCGGGAACGCCTCCGCCGCCTCGAGCGCCGCGGTGGTGACCACGCCCGCGGCGCCGGCTCCGACCACGCTGACGTTCAGCCCGAGCGCCGACGCGACGATCGACGAATCGGCGCCGACCACCGCGCTCGGGACGCTCGACCTCGTCCGCGTCGACAACTGGCCGGTGAACCACATCCTGCTGCGCTTCGACCTCACGGGGCTCGCCGGGCGCACGGTGGTGAGCGCCAAGCTGCGGCTCCTGTGCACGAACGGCTCGGACGACGGCGGGCGAATCCACGGGTTGGCGACCACGCCGTGGGGCGATGCCACCGTGACGTGGAACACCGCGCCCGTCGGCGGGGCGCCGACGATCGCGACGCTCGGCGCGACCGCCGTCGGCTCGTGGTACACGGTCGACGTCACGTCGCTCGTCGCCGGCGACGGCCCGGTCGGCATGCGGATCGACTCGTGGTCGGGCGACGGCGCGACCTACGGCTCGCGCGAGGCCGGCGCCGCGAGCGCGCCGCAACTCGTCGTCACGGTTCGCTGAGGTTCGCGACCGCCGGCTGCGCCCGGCCACGCCGGGCCAGCGCGGAGACGAAGCGCAGGTCCGCCGGGTCGATCGCGCGCTCGAGCGCCGCGAGCGCGACGAGGTCGACGAGCGTGCCGGCGCCGAGCGCGACGACGAAGGTGCCGGCGAGCGCCGCCATGGTGCCGGCCATCGCGGCGCCGGCGACGAGCGGGGCGCCGACCATCGAGGTCCAGCGCACGCCGCCGACCGTCACGACGGCGGCGCGCAGGGCGAGCGCGGCGAAGGCGGCATAGGTGAGGAGCATCGCGAGCGCCGCGCCGCGCTCCTCGAGCGGCGGGATCAGCGCGAGGTTCAGCGCCACGTTGAGCAGGCTCATCCCGCCGACGAGGCGCACGAGGACGCCGCCGCTGCGGCGGGACGCGAGCAGCGACAGGCTCACCGTCGTGACGCCCTGGAGCACCACGACCGCCGCCAGGAGTCGCAGCGAGGGCGCCGCGTCGGCCAGGCCGGCGCCGAAGAACGCGCGCGTCACGGGCTCGGCGAGCACGCCGAACGCCACCGCGATCGGGATCAGCGAGCAGGCCGCGAGCTTGATCGCGCGCTGGAAGACCGCCTGGACGGTCGGGTCGCTCTCGCGGTCGAGGTACGTGAACATCGCGGAGAACGACGCCGTCAGCACGAGGCTGACGAAGAACGTCGACTCGAGCAGGCGGTAGGCGGCGCCGTAGCGGCCGACGACCGCGGCGGCGACGAGCAGCGACAGCAGGACGACGTCGGCGCGCGCCAGGAAGACGCCGAAGAAGTCCTGGGCGGCGAACGGCCGGCTGCCCGAGCGCAGCTCCGCGCGCGCCGCGCCGGGGTAGTCGCGCCGCGGCATGCCCAAGCGCCGCCCGAGCAGCAGCGCGGCGAGCGCAAGGCCGACGGCCTCGCCGATCGTGAACGTCAGCGCGACCGTCACGATGCCGAATCCCGCGTAGAGCGCGGCGAGCCCGAGCGCCGCGGCGCCGATGCGCTGGACGATCAGGACGAGCGCGGTCAGGTCGGTGCGCTCGCGCGCCGTGAACAGCGCGTGGACCGAGCGCGCGAGCGCGTTGAGCAGCAGTCCGGCGGTCAGGATCATCGCCGCCGCGCGCGTGCGGCCGTCGTAGCCGAGCGCGAAGACGCCGGCGACGGCGAGCGCGGCCACCGGCAGCGAGCGGGTCGCCTTCAGCCGCAGCGTGTTGAAGAACAGCGCGTCGGCCGCGGCGTGCTCCTTGGCGACGCGGCGAACGAGGTAGCGGTCGAGCCCGATGCCGACCGGCGTCGTGACGACCTGCGCCCACGCCGCCGCCGCGACGAACGCGCCGAGCTCCGTCTGGGTGACCTTGCGCGTCAGCACGGCGAACAGGACGAGCGACGCGAGCTTGCCGATCAGCTCGCCGGCCGTGCGTGCGGCGGCGTTGCGAGCGACGCGCGCGCCGGCCTGCTCCGCGCCCGACCGGGGCGGCGCGCCGGCCGGCGGCCCGGGCTCCGCGCTCCGGCTCACCCGGCTCGCGCTCGCGCCCGCGCGACGTACCGACGTGCCCGGTCGGTCCCGATCTCGAGCGTCGCGAGCGCCGAGGCGACCGGATCGTCCGCGGCCCAGACGGCGCCGGCGCTCGGCCGCGGCGCGCGGTTCGGCAGCGAGCGCGGGGCGCGCCGCAGGGCCGCGAGCAGCTCGCCCTCGAGCCAGCGGTAGGTCACGCCGACACGGTAGGGCTCGAGGGGGCGGACCGGCGCGTCCGTCGCGACCGCGTGCCAGATCGCGGGCAGGTTGACGCCGCTCGCGGAGGCGAGCGGCAGCGACCCATAGAAGCGCGGGTTCACGTCGATCAGCGCGGGGCCCCGGCCCGTGTGCAGGAACTGCAGGTGCGCGAGGCCCCAGAAGCCGCTCGCGGCGAGCATCGCGCGGCTACGCTCGACGAGGTCTGCGTCGGGCGCGACGCCGACTGCGATCGTCGTGCCGCCGGCGCGCACCGGCCACGTGTGGGTCGTCTCCTGCTGGAAGCGCGCGACCACCGTGCCGTCACGGCCGAGCACGAGCGCCAGCCCGACCAGCGGGCCCGCCGCGTGCTCCTGCACGAGCAGCGGCTCGTCCTCGGGCAGCGCTCCCAGCGCCGCCGCGAGCTCGTGCGGGGACTCGATCACGACCGGCGTCGGCAGCTTGCCGCGCGCGCCCGCGGCCTTGACGACGAACGGCGTCGCCGGCGCGCTGCGCAGCAACTCGGCGGCGGTGAGCTCCGCGAGCGTCGCGGGGACGCTCAGGCCGCCCGCGGCGGCCAGCTCGCCGAGCCGGCGCTTGTCGCGCACCAGGGCGAGCGAGGCCAGCGCGTAGGGGAGGATCGCCGCCGCGGGGAGTGCCGGGCCCGCGCGGAGCAGGGCATCGAGCGTCTCCTCCTGGCCCGGGTACACGACGAGCGGGCCATAGGCGGCGGCGAGGCGTGCGACGGCGGCGGTGTACCCGGCCGGGTCGTCGACCCCGTCGGGCCCGAGCGCGCGCCAGGCGGCGTAGCGCGAGCGCAGGCCGCTGAGCGTCCCGCGCGCCGCGAGCGCCCCCGCGCGGATGCCTGCGCGACCGAGCTCGCGCAGCCCGGCGAGCGCGCCACGTGTGTGCGTATCGGTGACGAGCGCGTCCATGGGACGTCGCTCAGCCGGCGTCGCGGCGCCAGTCGTGGCGCCCGCCTGTCTTCTCGAGCAGGATCACCTCTGCTATCTCGACCCCGCGCTCGATCCCCTTGACCATGTCGTAGATCGTCAGGGCGGCCACTGCCGCGGCGGTGAGCGCCTCCATCTCGACGCCGGTCGTCGCGACGGTGCGCGCTTCGGCGGTGATGGCGACGAGCCCGGCCGCCACGTCGACGTGCGCCTCGACGCCCACGAACGCCAGCGGCAGCGTGTGGCACAGGGGGATCAGCTCGGCCGTGCGCTTCGCGGCCTGGATCCCGGCGATCCGCGCCGTGCCGAGCACGTCGCCCTTCGGGGCCTCGCCGGCCGCGACCGCGGCGGCGGTCTCCGGCGTCATGCGCACGAGGGCGCGCGCCACCGCGCGCCGGTCGGTCGCCGGCTTGCCGGCCACGTCCACCATCCGGGCGCGGCCCTGCTCGTCGAGGTGGGTGAGGTCGCTCACGCCGCCCGCGCGCTCACGCCGGGGTGTGGACGCGCTGCGCTGCGGCGATCAGGTCCCGCACCGCGGCGGCGTTCCCCGCGCGCAGGAGCTCGATCGGGTCGGGCTCGCCGTTCACGATCGACTCGAAGAAGTCCCGGCGGTCCTGGTAGGTCGGCAGGGTCGCCTTCGCCCAGCCCCGGGCCTCGTTCAGCAGCACCGCGAGGTCGGCGTAGGGCGCTCCGAACTGCGCCGCGATCTCGCGCTTCATCCGCTTCGCGAGCGCGGGCGATGCGCCGGCGGTCGAGATCGCGATCGCCAGCGGTCCCTGGCGGACGACGGCCGGGAGGATGAAGTTGCACAGCGGCGGGACATCGACCACGTTGACGAGCATCGCGCGGCGCTCGGCGTCCTCGTACACGCCGATGTTGACCTCGGAGTCGTTGGTGGCCGCGATCACCATGAAGGCGCCGTCGAGGTCAGCGGGCTCGTATGCACGGCGCTCCCAGACGATCGAGCCCTCGGCCGCGTAGGCGGCCAGCGCCGGCTCGGCCTCCGGCGCGACCAGCGCGACGTCGCCCCCGCACGCGAGCAGGCCCTCGACCTTCTCGAGCCCCACCTCGCCGCCGCCGACGACGAGGCAGCGGCGCCCGCTGAGCTTCAGGCACGCGATGTAGAACGGCGTCGCGAGCATGTCGCGTACGCAGGATTGGTCGCAGACGTCCTTGCGCAGCTGGCAGACGCAGGGCTTGCCTCGGTATGCCTGGGCGGGCATGGTCGCTACAGCGTAGAGGGCCGTACCTCTCGATAGCCATGGCGTGCGCGGCGAGCTACTTCACCCACGACTCGATGGTGCGGGTCGTCCACCGCGAGCAGGTGGTCGGCCTCGCCGGCCCGCGGGCGCTGCTGATGCAGGCCGCCCACCCGGTCGCGTTCGCGGGCTTCTTCGCCCACACGGGCGCGCTCGACGCCCCGTACGAGCGCCTGCACCGCACCGCCGTCGTGATGGACACGATCTCGTTCGGCGCGCGGGCCGACGCGGATCGCGTCACGCGCCGCGTCCGCGCGATGCATCGTCGCGTGCGCGGCGAGCTGCGCCGGCCGGCGGGTCGCTTCCCGGCCGGCACGCCCTACGCGGCGGACGACCCGGCGCTGCTGCTGTGGGTCCTCGCGTCGCTCGTGGACTCGGCGCTCCTCGTCTACGGGCGCTACGTGCGGACGCTCGACCGCGACGAGCGCGATGCGTATTGGCAGGACTACAAGACGATCGGCCGGCTGTTCGGGCTGCGCCGTGGCGACATGCCCGACACGATCGAGGACTTCGACCGCTACATCGCGCGGATGCTCGGCGACGGTGACCTCCACGTGACCGAGGAGGCCCGCCAGCTCGCGATCGCGATCGTCATGCGACCGCCGGTCGCGTTGACCATGCGGCCGCTCCTGGAGCTGGCGAACTTCGCCACGATCGGCCTGCTGCCGAGCGGGCTGCGCCGCCAGTACCGGTTCCCGTGGGACCCGGCCCGCGGGCTGGCGCTGATCGGCGGCGCCGAGTACACCAAGCGCGTGCTCGTGCCGCTGCTGCCCGGTCGCGTGCGCCTGGTCCGCAGCGCCCGCGCGGCGTAGTCGCCGGTTCCACTCCGAGGGCTCCTGCTTGCCACGACCAACACCTGGTCGGGCAGCATGGAAACGAGCCAACCCGCCGAGCCCACCCTCCCACCGTCGCACTGATGCATGGAATGCAGGGGTCGGGGGACCGCCGGGCAGCATGCACCCTTGATCGCCCGGGCTTCCGAGCTTAGGCTCAACCGGATCTCGGAGGAGGGACGAGGCATGACCGGCAAGACCGAGACCGCGATCCTCGCGGGAGGCTGCGCCTGGCCCATGCAGCAACTGCTGCGCCACCCGGGCGGGGTCATCT